>DASQHH010000229.1:0-2121 GCA_035632195.1 Vicinamibacterales bacterium | reverse complement strand
AGACCGCGCAAGCGCCGGCCGTCGGTCCGCTGCCGGTGGAGTCTGTGCGGTCGGATCCGGAGACAGACACACACGTGTTAGACGGAGTGGTCAAGGGACGGCAGGGGAGCTTGAACCCGTATCAGGCAGCCTCGGCGAACTTCGACGTTGCGTTTCTGACGCCGGTCATCATTCGCGGTGCGCAGCAGGCCCAGGCGTCTCGGGGCCGCGGCATACGGTTGGCGCCGACTGCAATCGTCGCCACGGATTTCGGCGAATGGTCCGAGTACTTCGACGAGGTCGAGCCCGTGCTCGTCGTCCGCGTGACGCCGAAGATGGCGGAGGGGTTCTGGACGACCATTGCGCGCGGCGCCGCGTACACGCAGGGACTGCGGATTCCGGCGATCAAGCATTTCAAGCCGGGGTTCCTGCGCTTGCGCGCCTTCTGCGGCGACGCGGAGGTCACCCCGATCCATCCGTTCACGCTGACGCATCAGGTGTCGGATACCGACGCCATTCGCGAGGGACTTTACGTTTTCGATCCGCAGGCCTTTGGCCCGCAGTGTGCGTCGGTGAAGCTGCAGATGCACTCCGAGAAGGAGCCGGCGAAACCGGACACGCTCGTCGTCGCGCCGAACGTCCTCGATCGTATTCACGACGACTTCGCTTACCTCGGTCCGCAATAGCGCGGCGGTCACAGCTGCTCGCGCGCGTGAGCCCGGCCGCCGACCTCAGCAGTGTAGAATCGGCACCCATGCGGACGGGACTGTCTGTGCTTATGGCGACAACACTGGCAGCCGCGGTGCCGACTATGGCGCGCGCGCAGCTGACGGACGGGGACAAGCTGCCCACGCCGGGCGCCCGCGCAAGCGCGATGGGCGGAACGTTCGTCGGCGTCGACGACGACGCGACCGCGGCGGTCAGCAACCCGGCGGGTGTGCAGCTGCTGGTGAAGCCGCAGGCCTATTTCGAGTTCACGAGGACCGCGGGCGAACCGGTTCAGGCCTTCACGATGCTGACGACGAACCGCCCATCGTTCGTCTCGTTCGCCGCTCCGCTTGGCGACCGCGTGTCGATCGCCATCACGCACAACGAGCAGTATTTCGTGTCGTCCGACGGCGTCAAACCGTGCCCCGGGTGTGCGGCACCCCATCTGGAGCTGTCAAGCGAAAGCTACTCGAGCTCGCTCGCCGTCTACGCCGGCGCCGGATGGCGCGTCGGCGCGACGATCTCGCACGACGACGTGGAGTGCGACGGGGTCTCGCCGGTGTGCGCCGGAGGCTCGCCGCACGGCGCGAGCTTGACGACGGGCGTCCTCTGGCAGGGCAGCGCGGTATCCATCGGCGCCAGCGGCGTCGTGGCGTCCGAGCAATCGCCTGTTTGGAATCGGTTCAGCATCGGCGGTTCGGTCCGGACGTCGCCGCATTTCCTGGTCGCCGCGGATCTGGACACGATTCAGATCGGCCACCAGAGCGGCGTGTACGTCACCGAGCCGCACGTTGGTGCAGAGCTCGAGATTCCAGCGGGCGGGGTCAGCTGGTACTTGCGAGGCGGCGCGTTCAAGGGCTTCGGCGCCGACAGCATCACGGACCGCGCCGCGACAGTCGGTGCCGGTTTTGCAGGCGGCCACCTGCAGGCGGACATCGCCTACGTCAGCCAGCGGCACCGCGTCGTCGTGTCGACCGCCGTTCGCTTCTAAGACGCGTTAGAATCTCGCGCATGCGAAACACGGTCAGAGTCGTATCTACACTGGCGGCAGCTGTCGTCCTCGCCGCGCGAATCGGTCATGCAGCCGTGGGCGGGAGCATCCTCTTCATCGGCAACAGCTTTACGTTCGGGTCCGGATCGGCGGTTCACTACTACCGCAACCACACGGTGACCGATCTGAACCACGAAGGGGTTGGCGGCGTGCCCGCATTGTTCAAGGTGTTCGCCGACCAGGCTGGGCTCAAGTTCGACGTGTCGCTCGAAACGCGAGGGGGAGTCGGCATCGACTTTCATCTGCAGAACAAGAGAGCCGAAATCACCAGCCGCGCCTGGGACATCGTCGTCGCGCACGGCTACAGCACGCTCGACCAGGAGAAGCCGCGCGACCCGTCCAAGCTTGTGGCGACAAGCAAGGAGCTTGCGGACGTGATGCGT
>DASQHH010000228.1:0-4350 GCA_035632195.1 Vicinamibacterales bacterium | reverse complement strand
GTAGAAGCATGGCGTTTCCCTGGCTGAGAGTCCTGGACGCGGTGATTGGCTTCACCGATATCGCGCGCAGCCGCCGCATCGGGCAGCTCCGCCCCGCGGACGAGTCTCGCGGCATCGAGGCAGCGAAGAATATGCCTGCCGGCCTCGACACCCGCCTCGCCGGCGTCGTTGTCGCGGCGCTGAAAGAAGCGTTCGACCGCGATACGCGGCGCCTGGATCTCGAGCGCGAGCAGATGGAGGCGGAGCGTCTGCGCGCGGAGCGCGCGATGCGCCTCGAGCTGCTGCGTCAGACCGGCGAGCGCGAGATCTCGCGCCTGCGCCATCTCGCCGCAATCGCGGCGGCGGCCGGCATCGGGACTTTGTTCCTGACGCCCTCATGGGGCGGCCATTTCACGGACGCCGGCGCGCGGTTCACCCTGGTCGTCGGATGGCTGATGGTGCTCGGATCGATCGGCGCCGCGCTCATGGGCCAGTCGCAACTCGCACGTGAGCTCGTCCGCATACAGGGATCTCCCGAGTCGGCCGGCTTGCCGAGTTCCGGCGGTTTCGGGACGGCAGCCTCGTGGCTGCTGATCGGCGGCCTCGCGATCATCGGTGTCGTGGTAATCGCCGTATAGTAACGATCATGAAGTGCGTGGCCGCGTTCAGTGTCGTCGTCCTGCTGCTCGTCGTGCCGACGGCGCTCGCGGAGCCGGGCGCAGGGGCCCCCGGATTACAAATAGATGCCCCGAGGATTTCCCAGCAGGACTTCAAAAAGCTCATCGCCGCGAAGAACGTCGTGATCGTCGACACGCGCGTGGCGGACGTGTTCGAGCTCGGTCACATTCCCGGCGCCGTTCAGCTGCCGCTCGAAGGCCGCCTCACATGGCTCGAATCGTACGAGAAGACCGTCTCCATGCTGATCGCCTCGAAGAAACCGGTCGTGACCTACTGTGCTTGAAAGGACGAAGCGACGAGCGCCCGTGCGGCGCTCATGCTCGAGGCGCGTGGCGTGAAGAAGGTCAGCGCGCTTCTCGGCGGATGGAACGAATGGGTCGCCGACAAGAATCCGATCGCGAAAGGAAAATGAGCTGTCGAACGACTTCGTGACCGTCGCGCGCATCGGCGAGATTGCACCCGGCAGCGGCCGCCAGGTCACGCTGGGCGATCGCTGGGTCGCCCTCTTCAACATCGCCGGCGCGTTCCATGCCATCGACAACGTGTGCCTCCACCGCGGCGGTCCGCTTGCCGAAGGCCCCGTCGGCAACGGCGTCGTCACGTGCCCCTGGCACGGGTGGCAATACGACATTGCGACCGGCACCATGATTCAAGATCCACGCGTCGGCGTCACCCGGCACGAAACACGCGTCGTCGGCGACGAGGTGCAGGTGCGGCTCGCCGACTAATCCGCCAGATGGCGCACAACGCTTTGTGGTCTTCGCTCCGCCCCCGCTATCTTCACCCGCTCGTCCGGGAGCTTCCGGCCCGTTCGACTGTGCCGCTGGCGATCGCGATCTTCGCGATTTTCTCCGTCCTGGCACCGGTCACCGACCTGCTGAACGGCGGTGTGACGCCGACCTCCGAGCTCGTGCTCAATTCGATGCTGTCCGGTGCGATAGCGCTCGGGTATGCGTTTGGGTCGCTCCGGCGCAACTACCGGTTGCTGGCCGGCGCGATTGCGGTTCATCTCGCGTGGTACGCGCTGGCAAGGCGTTCGGCGCCCGCGCCCCTTCCTTCGCCGGTCAGTGTGTCGCACCTGCACGTCGACGGCGTTCTCGTTGTGCTGCAGATGTTTGTCGGCTACACGTTTTTCCTGATGTTCATCAACGGCACGGCCAGACGTTACCTTCTCGTGCGGGCCGAAATGGACCTCGCGCACCAGATCCATCAGGTGCTCGTGCCGCCGATCGATAGGCGGATCGGCGAATACGAGTTTCTCGGCTTCTCTCATCCCAGCGGTGACGTCGGGGGCGATCTGGTCGACGTCGTCACGGGGCGCGACGGCTGGTTCGGGTACGTCGCCGACGTATCAGGTCACGGCGTGTCCTCCGGCGTCGTGATGGGCATGTTCAAGAGCGCGCTGCGGATGCGACTGCCGCACGGCGGCACGCTCGGCGAGCTGATGACCGACATCAACCGCGAGCTGTTTCCGCTCAAGAGCGGCAACATGTTCGTCACCGTCGCCGGGATCGGCAGCCGCGGCAGCGATTCACTCGAATTCGCAGTCGCCGGTCACCTGCCGATTCTGCGCGTCCGCGCCGGCGCCGTGGACGAACTCACGACGCCGCAGATTCCGATCGCCATGTTCGAGGCGCAGCGGTTTGCATCGTCGACGATCGACGCGCAACAAGGCGATCTGCTGGCTCTAATCACGGATGGACTGATCGAAGTCTTCGATGCGCAGGATCGCGAGCTCGGTCTGGACGCACTGAAAGTCCTGCTGCTCGAACGCGCCGGCCGGCCGCTCCGCGACATTGCCGAACGGCTCGTCGCCGCCGCTCGCGCACACGGCAGACAGCTCGACGATCAAACGCTGTTGCTGATCAGACGGCACTAGAGGTCGAAGCCGATATACTCTCTTCAATGAAGTTCGCGCCGGAGTACATCACCTACGTTCTGAACGAAAACTTCGAAGACGCCAAGGAACTGTTCCTGTCGCCGCTGATGGCGATTCAGTACGCCCATCTCGTGATGCTTGCCGGGACCGGCATCGTGTCGCGGGCTGACGCGCACGCGCTGCGCGAAGCGCTCGACGGCATTTCGCTCGACGACGTGCGGGCGGTCAAATACGACGGCACGTGCGAGGATCTCTTCTTCTATATCGAACGCCTCGTGATTGACGCCTGCGGCGAGGACGTCGCCGGCCGCCTGCACACCGCTCGCTCGCGCAACGACATCGACATGACGATGTACCGGATGCGCCAGCGCGAGCTGATTCTTGGCCTGCTGTCCGCAACATTCGAGCTGCGGCGGTCGCTGCTCGACGTGGCCGATCGCCACCGTGAAACCGTGCTCGCCGTGCACACGCACACGCAGCGCGCGCAGCCGACGACGATCGCGCACTACCTGCTCGCCGTCATCGAGCAGCTCGAACGCGACGCCGCCCGGCTGCAGGGCGCGTTCGACCGGACGAACCGGAATCCGCTTGGGGCCTGCGCCATCACCGGCACGGGATTCCCGATCGATCGTCAACTGACGTCCGATCTGCTCGGTTTCCGCGGGCCGACCGGCAATACCTACGGCAGCATCGCCACCGTCGATTACATGCTCGAGAGCACGTCGGCCGCGGCCGTGCTGCTCACCGGACTGGGCCGCTTCGTTCAGGATCTCCTGCTGTGGGGAACGGCGGAGTTCAACTACGTCCGCTTCGGCGACGGCTACGTGCAGTGCAGCAGCATCATGCCGCAGAAGCGCAACCCGGTCGCGGTCGAGCACGCGCGCGCCATCGGCAGCAAGGCGCTCGGGCAGGCGCAGGCGATAACGACCGCGGTCCACAACACGCCATTCGGCGACATCGTGGACACCGAGGACGACCTGCAGCCGCTCGTGTTCGCGATGTTCCGCGACGCAACCCGGGCAGTGAAGCTCGTCGCATCGGCGATGCAGTCCGCCGCGTTCGACGCCAAACGCCTCGGCGCGCGCGCTGCCGACGGCTGGACGACGTTGACGGAGCTGGCCGACACGCTCGTGCGCGACCACGGCCTGCCGTTCCGCACCGCCCACGGCATCGCGCAGCGCCTGATGCAGGAGCGCGACAAGGATCCGAGCGTCTCGTTGTCGTGGACGCTGGCGAAGGCGTCGACCGAGCGCCTCGGGTCGCCACTCAAGTACGACGAAGCGGCCCTGGCGGAGATGTTGAGCGCGCGGCATTTCGTCGACGTGCGGAAGACGCTCGGCGGCCCGGCGCCGGAAGAAACGGCGCGCGCGTCGGCGGTGTCGCGCAGGCAGCTCGACGCGGACGAAGCATGGTGGGCTTCTGCGACGACCGCCCTGAGCGCCGCGGAGCGCACGCTCGCGGAACGAAGCGCGGCGCTGTGACCCGCCGGTACGCTCAGGTCCTCGCGCTCGAAGCGGCGATCATCGCCGCCCTCTGGTTCTTCGGCCATCTCTATCGCTGATGCGTCCCTTCGACTGGGTCGTCGTCGCCGCGTACATCACGTGGATCGTCGTCGACGGGCTGCGCCGGTCGAAGCGCACCAACGAAGTCGACGGCTACTTCCTCGCGAATCGGTCCCTGGCGTGGTGGGTTGCCGGATTGTCGGTGATGGCCACGCAGATGAGCGCCGTGACGATCGTGAGCACGACCGGCCTCGGGTACCTGACCGGGTTGCGCTTCGTGCAGCTGTACTTCGGCCTGCCGCTCGCGATGGT
>DASQHH010000227.1:0-2094 GCA_035632195.1 Vicinamibacterales bacterium | reverse complement strand
CCGGCGGCACGACGATGGGCGCGCCTTCGTCTGCGGCCACGTCGGCAACGCGGACGAACGTCGCCACCGTGCCGCGCAGGCGTCGCCGCACGTCGTCAGCTTGCATGCCGATGGCGATGATGTCGTGCGATGCAGCGAGCGCTTCGAGATCGGCGGCCGGGCTCATTGCCGGACTACGGGTGAGCAACCGTGACCGTGTAGTTGACGGGCGCGGTCTGGTTGCCGATGTCGAAGACCTCCACGCAATACGTGGCCGGGCTGAGCACGCCGTTCAGCTGCGCCGTCGCGCCGGCAACCGCCTGCGTCGTGGAGCCCGCCAGCGGCGAGCAGACGCCCGAACCGACCTGGCCGATGAACAGGCCCATGGCGATGGTCGACGGCGGTCCGGCGGCCGTCAGCGTCACGTCGACTTCGCCCGTCTTCGACACCGTGAAGTTCTTGAAGTCAGCGCCCTTCACCTGCACGGTGCCCGACAACGTGTCGGTCGTGGTGCTCGGGGTCGGCGACGTCGAAGGCGAGGAATTGCTGGTGCAGGCGCCCGCGAGCACCGCGATGACCAGAATCACCGCGCGCTTCACGAGTGATTCACCGTAATCGTGTACGTCACCGGCTCGACGAGGTTGCCCACGTCCGTGACGGACACGCAGAAGCTGCCGGTGATCGTCGCCGTGCCCGAAATCTGCGTGTTGGGTCCACCGACGGCCGTCAGGCTGCTGATCGCGATGCACGAGCCGGTCGAAACGCTCGGCGTGCCGACGTTGACGCCGACAGCGGCGCCCGGCACCACGCTGTTCAGCGTCACGGTCAGCGTTCCAATCTGGTTGACGGTGAACTGATGCACATTCGTGCCGAACTGATTCAGCGTCGCCGTGAACACTTCGGTGATCGTCGCATCCACGACCGACGGTGCGCCGGGCGGCGCGGGATCGCTGCAGGCGGCGCAGACCACCGCCAGTACCAGCGCGATCAGACGCATCCGCCGGCCCATCGTGATCATTGTACGGTCAACGACGGCGAAGCCGTGTGAGTCAGCGAATTGGACGTTCCCACAACGGTGACGACGTATCCGCCGGACGGAGTCGCCGAACCGCCGGTCGGCGCCGCCACGCCGGTGCCGGTGAGATTCACGATGTGCGGCGCGCCGGCCGCGTCGTCGACGAACGTGACGGAGCCCGTGCGCGGGCCGGTCGCCGTCGGCGTGAACGTGACGGCAACCGAACAGGTCGCGCCGGAAGCGAGCGCTGTACCGCAGTTGTTCAGCTCCGCGAAATCACCGGCCGCGGTGATCGACGTCACGTTGAGCGGATCGGGCCCGACGTTGGTCACGGAGATGATGCTCGACGGCGTCGTCGTGTTGACGAGCTGCGACGGAAACGCCATCGACGCGGGGAAGATCGCGATACCCGGCGACATCGCGCTTGCGATTTCCACGCATACACAGACAGCGACCGCGGCTCCACCGGCAGCAGCGAGGTACGACCCCGCGCGGCGCCGCCTGAGCGCGAACGCTGCCGCCAGCAGAACAGCTGCGGCGAAGCCCACGCCGCCTGGCGACTGGAGCCCTCCCGGAATTCGCCAGTTGCCGCGGTCCACCGTCAATACGGACGCGGCCGCTGTCGTAGCCACGACCATCGTGGAGCGCATGCTGGACGCGCCTGGCGTCACGGTGTTCGGGCTGAACGTGCACGTCGTCCCGGGCGGCAGCGTGGCGACGTTGCAGGCCAGGGCGACCGGACTGTTGAACCGGCCCGATTGCGGCGTGATCGTCACGGTAAACGTCGCCGTCTGGCCGGCGCGTACGGTCGCGGACGCGGGCGACACGTCGATCGAGAAGTCGCTGACGTTGATCACGAGATCCGTCGACGACGAGTACGAAATGCCGTTGTTGCTGGCGGAGACCGTGACCGGCGTCGTTCCGAACGGGCATGTCATCGTCGAGCCGGGGCCGGTGCCGCACCCGCCCGTCCAGTTCATCGTCGTGAGGCCGCACCCGATGGGATCGTCGAAGCCCAGTTGCCCGGGAGTCAGCGAAGCGCCCAGCGTCGTGTTGGCGTCGAACGAAAATGTCGCCGGACCCTTGTGTGTAGGCAGGGT
>DASQHH010000226.1:0-2692 GCA_035632195.1 Vicinamibacterales bacterium | reverse complement strand
CGTCGTCGACGATGAACTGATACCGATCGCCGCGCGACGCGTCGACGCTGCCGCTGAAGTAGCCCCCAGGTTCACGCGTCAACGCGACCCTGGACCCTCCGCTGCCGGTGGTGATCTCGCACGAGAGATGCGCAGCGATCGGCGCCCAGATCCTGATGTGAGTGCGGCCGCTGCCCATCAGCTCAGCACCGATGGGGAGAAAACGGCGAAATGCGGACGAGCTGCTGCGCTCGGCGCGGGGCGCGACGGCTGAGTCGGGCATGGTCAGCCGACTGAAGTGCACGAACGGTGCCTAGTGGAATTCAGTCGATTCCGTCGAGACTGCCGCGAGACCGTCGCGAACTGCAGCCGTCAGCGCGTCGGGATGCATCGGTCCGGATGTCAGGATTGTTTTCAGCGCCGGATGCCGCTCCGACAGCCGCGCCGCGAGGTCGGCGCCGCTCATGTGCCGCAGCTTGGTGCTGGCGACGAGGACGTGAATCGCACCCGTGTGGCGCTCCGCCATCCTCAGCGCATCCGGTGCATTCCGCGCGTCGAGCACCACGTAGCCCTGACGCTGCAGGACTTCCCGCTCGAGCGCGCGGACGGCATCGTCTTCGTCGGCGAGCAGAACCGTCTGCAACGCATGACGTCCGACTGATCCGCTCCACTCAGCCCGCACACGGACGGGGTGCAGGTAGACATGGAACGCGGCGCCGCGTCCGGGGTCGCTTGTGACGAAGATGTATCCGCCGTTCTGCTTGACGATGCCGTAGACGGTCGCGAGGCCAAGGCCGTTGCCGCGTCCCGGCCGCTTCGTAGTGAAGAACGGCTCGAAGACATGCGCGCGCGTCTCCTCGGTCATGCCCTCGCCGGTATCGGTGACGCTCAGCCGCACGTACGGGCCCGGTGGCGGCGAGGTCTGCGGCGACGAACGTGCCTCAGGCGTGTCCGCGACTTCCACGTTCGCGGTTTCGATTGTCAGAGAGCCGCCGGACGGCATCGCCTCCTTCGCGTTCACCGCCAGATTGATGATCACCTGCTCGATGGACGAGGGATCGACGCGGACGGGCGCGATCCGCTCGTCGAGCCTGACGCTCAGCTCGATGGCCCCGGCAGCCGCCCGCTTCAGCAGCTTCTCGAGCTGGCCGACCAGCTCGTTCAAATCGACGATCTGCGGCTGCAGCATCTGCCGGCGGCTGAACGCGAGCAGCTGCCGCGTGACAGCCGCGGCGCGCTCGCCGGCAGCCTGAATCTCTCCCAGATCCGATCGCAGCGGATGCTGAAGCGGCAGTTCCTCGAAGATCAGGCTGCAGTAGCCGAGAATCGCGGTCAGCAGGTTGTTGAAGTCGTGCGCGACGCCGCCTGCGAGCTGACCGACGGCCTCCATCTTCTGTGCCTGCCGCAGCGCTTCCTCGAGGCGCCGGCGATCGGTGAGGTCGCGCGCGTTGATGACAACCGCGCGGACGGACGGTTCTTCCAGGCGATTCACGAGAATCGCCTCAACGGTCCGCCACTCGCCGTCCGCGTGGCGGAGCCGTATCTCCTGCGCCACCGGCTCGCCCGGGTGCTTCAAGGCTTCGCCGAGGCGCAGCGCGAAGATGGCGCGATCGTCCGCGTGCAGGAAATCCAGGAGCGAGCGTCCGGTCGCCTCCGCCGCGCTCCAGCCGAGGCGCCGCTGCGTCGACGCTGCGACATACAGCAGCCGCCCGACGCCGTCGACGAGCAGCAGCGAATCCGAACTGTTCTCGACGAGTGCGCGGAACCGCTCTTCGCTGGCGCGCAAGGCGGCCTCGGCCTGACGCCGCTGGCGCTCTTCCTCGCGCAGGGCGAGCGCGTGCCGAACGGCGCTGTGGAGCGTCTCGACGGTGAGCTGGGCCTTGTTCAGGTAGTCGGCGGCGCCCGCGCGCATCGCCTGGACCGCAATGTCTTCGGCTCCGTGCCCCGTCAGCATCACGACGGCCGTGTCGATGCCGCGCCGCCGGATGTCACGCAGGAGGGCGAGGCCATCCTTCGAACCGAGCCGGTAGTCGAACAGCGCGACCTCGTACGGCTGTGCCTGGAGCGCCGCGATCGCGCGCTCGTATGACGCGGCGAGGTCGACGGCTGCCGCGGCGTAAACGCCGGAGCAGCGCAGCATTTCGCGCACCATCTCCGCGTGCGCGGCCTCGTCGTCCACAATCAGGATCCGCGGGACGTCGCTCATCGTTTGAAGAATCGGCCGAGCGATCGGAAGAAACCCTCGATGGCGCGGTTGGCGCGCTCCTTAAGAGTCCCCTCGTGAATGGGACAGCGCGCGCTGGGAATCGCGTCGCCGGGCTTGAAGTATTCCAGATACGTGGGGCAGCCTTCGACGGGACGCAGGTACGAGACACTGCAGAGCTCTTCCTGACGCATGCCATCGGGAACGGGAAAGTCCTTTGGAGGCAGCGCGCGGGCGGTTCGCTTCATGAAGTCCGCCCAGATCGGCAGCGCGACGCGGGCGCCGTAGGCGTCTGGGCCGATCGGCGCCGGCTGATCGAAGCCGACCCACACGCCGACGACCGCCGACGACGAGAAGCCGACGAACCAGGCGTCGTGATACTGATCGGTCGTCCCCGTTTTTCCGCCCACGGGTCCGCGCACGCCGAGCGTGCGCGCCTGCGCGCCGGTTCCCCGCTCCACGACATCGCGGAGCATGGACGTCATCTGGAAGGCGACCTGTGGAGTCGTA
>DASQHH010000225.1:0-2734 GCA_035632195.1 Vicinamibacterales bacterium | reverse complement strand
GCTGGTTGTGCAGCAGATGCTGCCACCAGCGCGCGGGCACGAATTCGGGCAGGATCACGGTCACGTAATCGTCGGTCCGCTCCTGCTCAACCTGCTCGATGTACTCGAGCAGCGGCTCCATCATCGACCGGTACGGCGACTGCAGGATCACCAGCTTCACCTTGCCGCCCCAAGTCGCCCACTCGTGCTGCAGATGTTCCGTCGCCTTCGCATCCACATCCACGTAGACGGCGCGGACGTCGTCGGACAGAGTCTCCGCGTAGCGCAGCGCTTCGACCACGGCGCGCTGGATACCGCCAATCGGGATGAGGACGGTATTGTGCACTTTCCGCTGCGGGACGTATCCGCGCAGCGTCAACTGCGCCGCGACGCCGTCATAGTGCCGCCGCGTCGCCTTGAAGAGCATGATGATCAGCGGAATCAGCAGCAGGACGATCCAGGCGCCTTCGAGCGTCTTGGTCACCGTCACGATGCCGAGCACGATCGCGGTGACGATGGCGCCGAAGCCGTTGATGAACGCGCTGCTCTTCCAGCCGGGCTCCTTCGTCGTCCGCCAGTGCACGACCATGCCGGCCTGCGACAGCGTGAACGAGACGAAGACGCCGATCATATAGAGCGGCAGCAGCGACTGCGTGTCCCCCTTGAACGCGATAATCAGAATCGCCGCGAACAGCGACAGCACCATGATGCCGTTCGAGAAGGCGAGGCGGTCGCCCTGGTTCATGAACTGGCGGGGCAGGTAGCGGTCGCGGGACACGATCGACGCCAGGCGCGGGAAATCGGCGAACGCGGTGTTGGCGGCGAGCACGAGGATGAGCGTCGTCGCCGCCTGGACCAGGTAATACGCCACCGATCCACCGCCGAAGATCGCGCGTCCGAGCTGCGAGACGCCCGACTCTTTCTCCGTCGGCAGCACCTGGTATGCGTGCGCCAGGAACGTGATGCCGAGGAACATCACGATCGCCAGCACCGCCATCGCGACGAGCGTCGCGGACGCGTTCTTCGACTCCGGCGGACGGAAGGCCGGCACGCCGTTCGACACCGCTTCGACGCCGGTCATGGCCGTACAGCCGTTGGCGAACGCCGTCAGCAGCAGGAACGTCGTCAGCGGATGCGTGGCTGGGAGCGCGTTCAGCGGCAGCGGCACCAGGGTACCGGTGGCGTAGCGGTACGCGCCTGAGAGGATCAGCACGAAGATGCTGACGACGAAAAAATATGTCGGAACCGCGAAGATCCGTCCCGACTCGCGGATGCCGCGGAGGTTGCCGATCATCAGCAGCGCGAGACTGCCGAGGCACAGTTCGACCCGATACGCGTCGAGCCGCGGCGCCGCCGACGTGATGGCGAGGACACCTGCCGAGATACTGACCGACACGGTCAGCGTGTAGTCGACGAGGAGCGACGCGGCTGCGACCAGTCCCGACGTCTGCCCGAGATTCTCTTTGGCGACGATGTACGCGCCGCCGCCGGTCGGGTAGGCGTGGATCGTCTGGCGATACGAGAACGCGACGATCGCCAGCAGGGCCGCGATGACGATGCTGATCGGGATCGCGTATCCGAACGACGACGCCCCGGCCGCGAGCAGCGTGACGAGAATGAAGTCGGTCGCGTACGCCACCGACGAGAGCGCGTCCGACGACAGCACGGCGAGGCCGGTCACGCGCGACAGCCGCTCGTGGTGCGCGAGATGCGACGGGATCGGCTTGCCGAGGAAAAAACGCTTGAGGCTGGGAAATGCGGATTCTTCGGGCACGCCGCGGCGATTCGTCACAAAGTGCGGATGGTAGCACGATATATAATCCGTGGCCCGGAGCGCGACTCACCCGGAGCGCGAGGCTTCAGCGGAGCGCGAGGCTTTAGCCGAGCGGCGGTTATGCGGATTGCCCGGCGATATCTGATTCGCGGACGTGTACAGGGCGTGGGCTTCCGGTTTTTCACGGAACACGCGGCCGCTCGGGAGGGCATTCAAGGCTGGGTCCGCAACCTCTCCGACGGGAGCGTCGAAGTCGCCGCCGAAGGCGAGGCCGAGGCGATGACACGGTTCGAGCACGCGCTCGGGCAGGGCCCGCGCAACGCGCACGTCGACGGCGTAGACGCCATCGACGATGTGCCGGGTGGCCATAGCGGTTTCACGATTCGCTGAACATGGACATGGAACAGCTGAAGCAGAAGATCCGTCACGTGCCGGACTTCCCGAAGGCCGGCATCCTTTTCTACGACATCACAACGCTGCTGCAGGATCCCGCGGGTTTCCGCGCGGCGATCGACGGCCTGTCGATGCCGTTCCGCGACGCGAAGATCGACGTCGTCGTTGGCATCGAGAGCCGCGGGTTCATCTTCGGCGCCGCCGTTGCCGATCGCATCGGCGCTGGGTTCACGCCGGTGCGCAAGCCCGGGAAGCTGCCCTCGAAGACCGTCCGCGCCACCTATTCGCTCGAGTACGGCAGCGACGCGCTCGAGATGCATGACGATGCCGTCAGGAAAGGGCAACGCGTGCTGATTGTGGACGACCTGCTCGCGACCGGCGGCACCGCGCGCGCGACGACTGATCTCGTCAAGAAACTTGGCGGCACCGTCCATGCGCTCGCGTTCCTCATTGAGCTCGTCGCCCTCGAAGGGCGGAAGAAGCTCGCCGGCGAACAGATCAACACGGTGCTCAAGTACTGATCATCATCGCGGCGCTGATCGTGGCAGCCGCAGTGTGGCTCGCGGCGCGCGCCATCCGGGCGGATCT
>DASQHH010000224.1:0-3655 GCA_035632195.1 Vicinamibacterales bacterium | reverse complement strand
TCGGCCTCGGCGTCCTTCGTGCGCTTGACGAGCAGGGCCGCGCCTTCGTTGGCGGCGGCCGCCAAAAGGTTCTTCGACGAGACGACGCGCGCCATCGAGTCCATGATGACCTGGTCGAACGTCATGTCCGTGATCTGGATGTCGCGGACCTCGTAGCCCCACGACGACACGACCTCGTCGAGCTGCTTCTTGGTGTGCTGCACGATCTCGCCTCGCATGCCGAGGATCTCGGCCTGCTTCGTGGTCGCGACGAACTGGCGGATCGATCCGTCGATCGTCCGCTGCAGCGCGAGCAGGAATTCCTTCGCCGACGCGAAGCTGAACACGGCCCGGCGGACCCAGTCCTCTTTCTCGCCGGCCACCGCGTAGACGATCATCGTCGCGAAGCGCACGTTCGCCTGGTCCTGGGTGATCGCCTGGAACTCCATCTGGAGCGCGCGGTTCTGGAGCGACACGCGGTCGAAGACCTTCTCCCAGGGCATCTTGAAGTTCAGTCCCTCGCGCATCAGCCGCGCGTACTTGCCGAACACGGTCACGACCGCGACCGTTGCCTGCGGCACGGTGACCATCAACGAGCGCAGCAGAATCAGCGCGAGGATGACGAGGACGACGAAACCGGCGAAACCGAAATCCATGGATGCCTCCAGCGTGTGCGCGCAGCATACTGCTCAGGCGGAGGCTCCGCAATGATGCTGACGCTCGGCTGAAGCCTCGCGCTCCGGACAGTGACGCTCGGCTGAAGCCTCGCGCTCCGGACAGTGACGCTCGGCTCAAGCCTCGCGCTCCGGATCGTGGAGCGCGAGCCTTCAGGCGAGCGGGACGTGGTATACTCAATTCATCCAACAGACAAAAGGGCTCGTGGTGCACAGGCAGCTTGTCGGGAGCTGGCTCCGCACGTGATCGAGGCCTCCCATCTTTCCAAGCTCTACGGCCGCGGTGTGTACGCCATCCGCGACCTGTCGCTCACCGTCGACAAAGGCGAGTTCATGTTCCTCACCGGCCCGAGCGGGGCCGGCAAGTCGACGCTCCTGCGCCTGCTGCTTCGCGAGGAGCCGCCGAGCGAGGGCGACCTCAAGGTGCTCGGCCGCGATCTCAAGGCGATGGGCGGCGCGCATCTGCAGGAATACCGCCGCGCGATCGGCTTCGTCTTCCAGGACTTCAAGCTGATTCCGCGCTTCACCGTCTTCCAGAACGTCAGCTTCGTGATGCGCGTCATCGGCATGGACGTCGAGACGCAGCAGCGCAAGACGTTCCAGGTGATGAAATGGGTCGGCCTGCAGCACCGGATGAACGCGTTCCCTGAAGAGCTGTCGGGCGGCGAGCAGCAGCGTGTCGCGATCGCCCGCGCGCTCGTCAACGACCCGCAGCTGATCCTTGCCGACGAGCCGACCGGCAATCTCGATCCGGATCTGTCGTTCGAAATCATGAACCTGTTCCGCGAGATCAACGCGCGCGGCACCACCGTCGTCGTCGCGACGCACGACCGCGAGCTGATTCGGCGCGTCGGCCGGCGCGCGGTGACCCTGGACAAGGGTCAGATCGTCGAGGTGGCCTGATGGGCCGCGCGGTCCAGTACTCGTTCGACGAGGCGATGCGCAGCCTGTGGCGAGGACGCCAGTCGGGGCTGCTCTCGACGACGACGATTGCGCTCGCGCTGTTCGTCCTCGGCGCGTTCCTCGTCGTCACGGCGAATCTGGATCGGCTGGGCGCGGAGTGGAGCGCCGCGGCAGAGATGTCGGTCTACCTGACCGACGATGCGACGCCGGCGGATCGGATGGCCGTCGAAGCGCTGGTGGCGCCGGAGGCTCCAGAAAGCGTCGTGGCGGCACGCGAGTACGTCTCGAAGGCCGACGCGCTCGTGCGCTTCAAGCAGACGTTCAGGGAACTGGCGCAGACGGCCGATTCAATCGGCGGGAATCCGATCCCTGCGTCGTACGAAGTGCGGCTGAAGACGCCGGCCGCTGCGGCATCGGTGGAGCAGCTGGTCGACAAGCTCCGGACGATTCCCGGCGTCGCCGACGTGCGCTACGACCGGCAGTGGCTCGAGCGGCTGCAGTCCGCGATCGGCATCGTCCGCACCGTCGGGTTCGGCCTCGGCCTGCTGCTGACGGTTGCCGCCGCGCTGACCGTGGCGAACGTCGTCCGCCTGGCGCTTTACGCGCGGCGCGACGAAATCGAGATCATGCAGCTCGTCGGTGCGCCGCAGGCGTATATCCGCGGACCGTTCGTCATGGAAGGCGTGCTGCAGGGCGGCATCGGCGCGCTGCTGGCGCTCGCCGCGCTCGCCGCGGTGTTCTTCGCGCTCCGGGCGCGGTATCTCGTCCCCTTCGCGTCGGCCATCAATCTATCGACGGTCCAGTTTCTGTCGGTTGAGCTGTGCCTGCTGTTGGTGGCGGGTGGGATGTTGGTCGGGTGTCTGGGCGGGTTCGTCGCCGCCCGTGAGTCCTGATTACACAATCTTGACACGCGTTTTTCAACGGATTTACACTGGGACAGTCGCTCCCACAATTCATCCCGAGGGCCCTGCATGCCACGCATCGTGACCGACTCGAGGCCGATTAGTGCGATCGCAGATTTTTACCGGGAAGAATTCGTGAAGCATCGCCGCTGTCTGCAGGAGCAGCGGGACTACTACTCCGACCGTGCCATTACCGACGCCGAAGCCGCCCTCACGAAAATCCTCAGCCAGCTCGAACAACTCTCCGTCAAAGACAACGCCCCGCAACTCGTCAGTGAGCTTCTCAAGAAGTTCGACGTCGTGACCAACCTCTCGGCCTGGTCCGACCCCAAGCAGACACACTGACCCGGTCGACCGAAGATCTGCGACGCGACCTCCTGGCGATGGCCCGGGCCGGTATCCGTGCGTGCGCGCCGGACGTGCTCGTGGCGCGAGCGCTGCAGCTGCCCCCCCTCCGAAAGGGGTCTGTCCCCAGTCTCGGGGACAGAGCTCTCGGCTGGGGACAGACCCTATATCCGGGGACAGAGCTCGCCGTCGTCGCGGCTGGCAAAGCGATGGAGGGAATGGTTCAGGGCGCGCGGACGCTTCTGGGGCGCGGCGTTGTCGTGGGCCCCAGGCGGATCGAGGATGGGCTCCCGCCATCCATCCAATCGATAGCGGGTGGCCATCCATCGCCCAACGCCGGCAGCGAAGAAGCTGGACGCAAGGCGCTGGCGCTCGCTGAATCGCTGTCTCCGGACGACACGCTGCTGGTGCTGCTGTCGGGCGGCGCCTCCGCGCTGATGGAAGCGCCCGCCGAGGGCGTCACCCTCGACGACATGCGCGCGACGGCGGACCGGTTGATGCGTGAGAGCGCGGACATCCACGCGCTGAACACGGTCCGGAAGCATCTCTCGCAGATCAAGGGCGGATGGCTGGCCGCGCGCACGAAGGCGACGACGATCGCGCTCGCGATCTCGGACGTCGTCGGCGACGACCCGAGCGTCATCGCGTCCGGCCCGACCGTTCCGGATGCCAGCACCTTCGCCGACGCGCTCGGATGCCTGAAGCGGTTCGGCGGCGAGTCCGTGTATCCGGCGCCCGTCGTGGCGCGGCTCGAGCGCGGAGTTGCCGGCGAGATCCCCGAGACGCCGAAGCCGGGCGATCCGCGCCTGGCGCGCGCGACGACGACGGTCATCGGTTCGCGCCGCGACGCGC
>DASQHH010000223.1:0-3357 GCA_035632195.1 Vicinamibacterales bacterium | reverse complement strand
GGTCCCTGACCATGCCGAGCTCGCGGCGGACTTTGTCCTCGATCGACTTGCAGATCTCCGGGTTTTCCTTGAGGAACTGCTTCGAGTTCTCGCGGCCCTGGCCGAGGCGCTCGCCGTTGAACGCGAACCAGGCGCCGGACTTCTCGACAATCCGCTTGTCGACCGCGAGGTCCAGCAGGTCGCCGGTGCGCGAGATGCCCTCGCCGTACATGACGTCGAACTCGGCCTCCCGGAACGGGGGAGCGACCTTGTTCTTGACCACCTTCACGCGCGTCCGGCCGCCGACGACCGTGTCCCCATCCTTGATCGAGGCGATGCGGCGGATGTCGAGCCGGACGGACGAGTAGAACTTCAGCGCGCGGCCGCCGGTCGTCGTTTCGGGATTGCCGAACATCACGCCGATCTTCTCACGCAGCTGGTTGATGAAGACCAGGCAGCACTTCGAGCGCGAGACGGCGCCGGTCAGCTTGCGGAGCGCCTGGGACATGAGCCGGGCCTGCAGGCCCATCTGCGCCTCGCCCATCTCGCCTTCGATTTCGGCCTTCGGCACGAGCGCGGCGACCGAGTCGACGACGACGACGTCGACGCCGTTGGAGCGGATCAGCACTTCGACGATTTCGAGCGCCTGCTCGCCGTTGTCGGGCTGCGAGACGAGGAGGTTGTCGATGTCCACGCCGAGCTTCTGCGCGTAGGCGGCGTCGAGCGCGTGCTCCGCGTCGACGAACGCGGCCATCCCGCCGGCCTTCTGCGCTTCGGCAATCACCTGCAGCGCGAGCGTCGTCTTGCCCGACGACTCCGGCCCGAAGATTTCGATGACGCGGCCGCGCGGCACGCCGCCGATGCCGAGCGCGTAGTCGATGCTGATGGCGCCGGTCGAAATGGCCTCGATGGGCTGAATGGCGCCCTTCTGGCCGAGGCGCATGATGGCGCCCTTGCCGAACTGCTTTTCGATCTGGCTGAAGGCAATGTCGACTGCCTTCATGCGCTCACGGTCCTGAGTCTGTACGGGTGGCCGGTTCCGGTCGTCGCGTTCGAGTGCCATCTTCGCTCCTCGGCAGGTCTGAAGGGCCTGCGTTATGGGTTTCTCCGCCGCTTCGGCAGAGCTGCGCCATTCTAGAAACGTGCCGGGCGAAAGTCAAGGGCAATATCGTGCAGCCGATGTCTCAATAGCTTGCAAATCAGCGTGTTACGGAGTTGATGACTTTCGCCTCGCTGCGGCCGGTTGGGAAGAATCTGCCATGATAGGCCGCCGATGCCTAGTCCAATTGCTCACAGTCTCGCGGGTGTGGCCGCAGCGTGGGCAGCGGACCTCGTGCGTTGTGGCCGGGAGTGGCGGGTGGAGCCGTTTCGCCCGGAACGCTCGGCTAACGCCTCACGCTTCTCATCGTACGAACGGGCTGGCGGAGCGCTGACGCTGACGTGCGCGGGACTAGGCGCAGCCGCCGACCTGGATCTGCTCTGGGGCAGCCACCGCGCGCACACACACAGCATCGGTGCGGTGATATTCGTCGCGCTGTTTGCGGCGGCGATGGCGGTGAGGGCCGGCCTCCCGGTCGCGCGCGTGACGCTGATGTGCGCCGCGGCGTACGCCACGCATCTCCTTCTCGACTGGCTCGGCGCTGACGACTTCGCGCCGTACGGCATCCGCGCGCTGTGGCCCTTCAGTGATCAGTGGTACATCTCGGGGCTGGATTGGTTCCGCGCCACGCAGCGCTTCTTCATGACGCGCAACGAAGCGATCCGCTCCAACGCGCTCGCCATCGGCCAGGAGCTGCTGATCATGGTGCCGATCGTCGTGGCGCTGTGGCTAATACGTGTAAAAGCCTTTGCCCGACTTGCGTCCGAGATGGCCCGCGGCGACCATGCGGCGCAGTAGCGGGCAGGGGCGGTACTTCGGATCGCCGATCCCTTCGTGCAGCACGTTCAGGATTGCGAGGCAGACGTCGAGCCCGATGAAATCCGCCAGCGTCAGCGGTCCCATCGGGTGGTTCATTCCCAGCTTCATCACCGCGTCGATGGCCTCGGGCGTCCCGACGCCTTCCATGACCGCGTAAATCGCCTCGTTGATCATCGGCATCAGGATGCGGTTGGCGATGAAGCCGGGGTAGTCGGCGGCTTCGACGGGGGTCTTCCCGAGGGCGGCGCACAGCGTCGACGCCGTCGCCATCGATGCCGGCGACGTGGCTTGCCCGCGGATCAGCTCGACGAGCGTCATCAGCGGCACCGGATTCATGAAGTGCATGCCGAGGACTCTGTCCGGCCGTTTCGTCGCCGCGCCGAGCGTCGTGATCGAGATCGACGAGGTATTCGACGAGAGGATGGCGTCCTTCGGTACGATCGCGTCGAGGCTGGTGAAGAGCGCGGTCTTCGCGGACGCGTTCTCCACGATCGCCTCGACGACGTAGTCGGCGTCGGCGAGCTGATCGAGCGCCGTCGTCGTTTTAAGGCGTTCGAGCGCGGCGTCCCGGTCGGCGGCGGCGAGCTTGCCCTTCTCGACGAATTTCGCGAGGCTCTTGTCGATCGAGCCGCGGGCGCGGTCGAGCATCGGCTGCGCGACGTCGACCAGCCGCACCGTAAAGCCGGCCTGCGCAAACACCTGGGCAATCCCGTTGCCCATCGTCCCGGCGCCGATGACGCCGACGGTCTTGATCATCGTTCGACGGCGAGCGCGACGCCGTTTCCGCCGCCGAGACAGAGCGTTGCGATTCCTCGTTTCAGGTTTCGCGCTTTGAGCGCGTAGAGCAGAGTCGTCAGCACGCGGCTGCCGCTGGACCCGATCGCATGGCCGAGCGCCACCGCGCCGCCGTTGACGTTGACGCGGTCGGGGTCGATCCCGAGCTCGTTGAGGACGGCCACGGCCTGCACGGCGAACGCTTCGTTCAGCTCGAACAGATCGACGTCCTTCAGCTTCCAGCCGGTTTTCTCCGCAACGCGGCGCACGGCCTCGACAGGCGTCATCAGGACGAACTTCGGCGGCAGCCCGCTCGTCGCCTGACCGACGATCCGCGCGAGCGGCGTCAGGCCGAGCGAGCGCGCGCGTGCGGCCGCCATCACAACCAGCGCGGACGCGCCGTCGTTGACCCCGGGCGCGTTGCCCGCCGTCACGGAGCCGCCTTCCTTGAACGCCGGCTTCAGCGCGGCGAGCGCTTCGACGGAAGTGTCGGCGCGGATCGACTCGTCCCGGTCGACGACGATCGTGCCTCCCTTTCGCTGCGGGATCGAGACGGGGAGGATCTCCTCGCGGAAAAACCCATCGTCTGTCGCCTTCGCGGCCTTGTGGTGGCTGCCGGCCGCGTACGCATCCTGCGCCTCGCGCCCGACCTGGTAGTGCTCGGCGACGACCTCGCCGGCGTTGCC
>DASQHH010000222.1:0-3397 GCA_035632195.1 Vicinamibacterales bacterium | reverse complement strand
ACATCCGTCGAAGTCTGACCCCGCGTGGGGTCAGACGTCGACGTACTGTACAGGGTTGCCGCTGGCGTCGAGGAAGCGCTGGAAGTCGGGGGCGGCGACGGTGAGCGTCGCGGTGTTGATGTTTGGATGAAATGACAGCCGCTGCGCGGACTTCAGGTCGCGATCGAGCACCACGCGGACGCCGTGCGTCGTGTCGTTGATCAGTCCGAACGGCGACACCGACCCGGGCGTCAGGCCGAGGTGCTTCAGCAGCCGCTCCGGCGACCCGAAGCTGAGCTTCCCGTCGCCAATCTGATCGGCGACCTTGCGCAGGTCCGCGCGCTTCGTATGCTCGATGACGACGAGGTAGTGGCGATCGCCCTTCTGATTTCTGAGGAAGAGGTTCTTGCAGTGCGTGGCGTCGATGTCGGCCCAGTGCACGGCCGCCTCTTCGACGGTCGCGACGGGCGGATGGTCCTTGCGGGTGAACGGGATGCCGAGCTCGCGCAGCCGCGCCTCGACTGCGGCGTCCTGCGCGGTCACTCCTTGACGCAGGTAATAAGGCTCCAGATCCGCGGGACGTTGACCTTCTCGATCGACAACGGGCGCAGATGCGCCTGCGCGATGAACGCGGGCAGATCGAGGTCGGACTTGAATCCGAGATACTTCCCGACCGGCGCGATGAGCCACTCGAGCCAGGCGCCGACTTTGTTGCGGCTGCGGAAGTGGTTGAGGATCACGACACGCCCGCCGGGACGGCAGACGCGGAACATCTCGCGCGCGACCGCGACGGGATCGGGCACGACGCTGATCACGTACGGCGCGTACACGACGTCGAACGTATCGTCCGCGAACTTGAGGTTGGTCGCGTCCATCTCGAGCAGCCGGACGTTGTGCACGTCCTTGCGGACGACGCGCCGCTGCGCCTTGGCGAGCATCTTGGTCGACAGGTCGATGCCGGTCACGGAGCACTCGCGCGGATAGAGCGACGCGTTGATGCCGGTGCCGACGCCCACTTCCAGGACGCGGTCGCCGGGCTTGATTTTCATGCGGCGGATGGCGTCGACGCGGCCGGGATGGAGCGTGGGACCGAAGGTGTAGTCGTAGACCCAGGAAAGATTTTGGTAAACGCGATACAAAAAATCGTTGTCGACGACGGTGACGGAGAGCGCGCGGGTAGCAGCGTCCGACCCTCCGATTTCGTCCTCAGCAGGCGTATGCCGCTCAAATAAGGCCATCAGGTCCTCTAGTGCCTGCGGACGAGAGTCATCGGTACAAAACGCCGGTTCAAAGGGCGTACCCGCGGGCGAACGGTCCAGCGACTATACCCCGGTCTACCCGCGAAGTCCATTAAGCACCGCCAGCGCCGCCGTTACGTCACCCGACTGTGTCGAGATCTGAACCCCCTGTACCGCCTTGCGCAGCGCCGTGCCGATCTCGCGCGCGATGGCAATTCCCTCCCGGGCGGCTGCGTCCGGACCGTCGGCAGCGCGCATCCGCTCGAGCAGCGCGTCCGGGACGTGCACGCCCGGCACTTCGTTCGCCATGAACTCCGCGTTGCGCGCACTCTCGAACGGAAACAGCCCGGCAATCACCGGCAGCTTCGCGTCCGCAATCCGCGGCAGCAGCGCTTCGAACGCCGCGACGTCGAAGATCGGCCGCGTGAGCACGAACTCGGCGCCGGCCTCGACTTTGTACGCGAAGCGCCTGAGCTCCTGATCGAGATTCGTCGCCGCGGGATTGATCGACACGCCGATGTGAAAGCCGGTCGGGATGCCGATCGCCTGTCCGCCGACGTCGCAGCCGTGGTTGAGCCGCGAGACGACGTTCGTCAGGCCGATCGAGTCCACGTCGAAGACGGCGGTCGCGTCCGGGTAGTCGCCGATGCGGCCCGGGTCGCCGGTGATCAGCATCAGGTTGCGCAGCCCCATCGCGTGCGCGCCGAGCAGATCCGACTGGATCCCGAGCAAGTTGCGGTCCCGGCAGGCGTAGTGCAGCAGCGTCTCGATGCCGGCCTGCTGCTCGACCAGCACGGCGAGCGACAGCGCGCTCAGCCGCGCGCCCGCGCGCGGACCGTCCGGGATATTGACGAAGTCGACGCCGCTCGCCTTCAGCTGCTTGGCGCGTGCGATCGCCTGATCCACCTGGAAGCCGCGCGACGGCAGCAACTCCACTCCCGCGACGAGCGTCCCCTCCGCCAGCGCATGCGCCAGCCGCGATTTCTGCGCGCGCGGCACCGGCGGCGTGCTGATGCCGTCGATGCGAGCGGGTTTCAGCACGCGTCCGTCTGCGCTCGGCCTTTCGACTCGCATGACACGCCGCTCGCTCAAGGCAGGCTCACCACTCCGCTCACTCAGAGTCGCGGTACTGCGCACCGCGGCCTTGATTTGCCGGATGTGCTCGGGCGTCGTCCCGCAGCAGCCGCCGACGATGCGGACCTGGTGCAGGATGAAGCGGCGGGCGTAGGACGCCATGTACTCCGGCGAGCAGAGGTAGATGTTGCGGCCCTCGACGTCGCGCGGCTTGCCCGCGTTGGGCTGGGCGGAGAGCTTCAGCGTCGTGACCGCCGCCATCCGCTCGATCGTGTCGAGCATCGGCGCCGGACCGACGGCGCAGTTGACGCCGATCACGCTGGCGCCGTGCCGCTCGAGCTCGGGCGCGAACTTCTCCGGCGGCGTCCCGTCCAGCGTGTTGCCGTCCTCCTCCGTCGTCATCTGCGCGATGATCGGTTTGTCCGACACGGCGCGGACGGCGTCGATCGCCGCGGCAATCTCGTTGAGGTCGCGGAACGTCTCGAGGATGAAGAGGTCGACACCGCCGTCGACCAGCGCCTGCGCCTGCTCGCGGAAGTACTCGCGCGCCTCGTCGACGCCGGTCTTGCCCCAAGGCTCGATGCGGATGCCGAGCGGGCCGATGGCGCCGGCGACGTACGCGCGGTCGTCCGCGGCGTGGCGCGCGATCTTCGCCCCCTGCTCGTTGATCGCGTGGAGCTTGTCGGCGAGCCCGAACGACCCGAGCTTGATGCGGTTGGCGCCGAAGGTGTTCGTCTCGACGATGTCGGCGCCCGCGCGGACGTATTCCTGATGCACCTCGGCGACGAGATCCGGCTGCGTCACGTTCAGCGCGTCGAAGCTCTTGTTGATGAACACGCCCTTCGCGTACAGCATCGTCCCCATCGCGCCGTCGCAGACCAGCACGCGCTCGGACAGGGCGTCGAGGAAGGGCTTCAGCATATGGGCCTCGCGTGTGCTGCCACGGAAGAGCAACCGCAGAGGCCGCAGAGTTCGCGGAGCGATTCGCTCGACGCGGGCGGCCTGCGCAGCAGGCCGCTGTTGGCGGCAGGAAACACGCGCGGACGAAAGACCCATCCGAATCAGGGGTTTTTCGTCTGCGCGTGTTTCCTGCCGCCAGCAGCGGG
>DASQHH010000221.1:0-1972 GCA_035632195.1 Vicinamibacterales bacterium | reverse complement strand
CGGCGGCACGCAGGGCGATCTCTTCCGTCTGGTCGTCGGGCAGGGCATGGCCATCGTGGCGGTCGGCGTGCTCACCGGACTGCTCGTCTCCATGGCGGCGACGCGCGCGATGGCGAGCCTGCTGTTCGGCGTCAGTTCCGCGGACCCGCGGACGTTTGTTACCGCGGCCGCCATCCTCGGCACCGTCGCGCTCGTGGCATGCACGCTGCCGGCCGGCCGCGCCACGCGCGTGCAGCCGGCCTCGGTGCTCAGAGACGAGTAGCGTACAATTCGTACGTGCGGATTCTCGTCACCAACGACGACGGGTATCGATCCGACGGCATCGCCGCGCTCGGCCGTGCGCTCGATCCGCTCGGCGAAGTGACAATCGTCGCGCCCGTGCAGGAGGCAAGCGCGATCGGCCACGCGTTGACGCTTCGGCACGTGCTGCGGCTCGATGCCGTCGGCGATCGGATCTTCGCGGTCGACGGCACACCGACCGATTGCGTCAACATTGCCGTCGCGCAGCTGTTCAAGGGACTGCCGGATCTCGTCGTGTCCGGCATCAACAAAGGGTGGAATCTGGGCGACGACGTCACGTATTCGGGGACGGTTGCGGGCGCGCTCGAGGCGGCGCTGCTCGGGGTGCCGGCGATCGCGGTGTCGCTGCGTCAGACGCGCGGCGACTACGATTTCTCCTTTGCCGCGCGCGCCGCCGTCGATCTCGCGGGCGCGGTGCTTCGCCGTCCCCTGCCGGCACGCACGTTCCTCAACGTCAACGTCCCGAAAGGGCAGCCGAAGGGCTACCGCGTCACGGTCCAGGCGAAGCGCAACCATATCACCTCGATTTCCGAGCGCCATGACCCCAAGGGCCGGCCGTACTACTGGATTGAAGAGGGGCAGAACGAGTGGCAGCCGCATGACCGGTCTGACTACCAGGCGGTACGCGACGGCTACATTTCGGTGACGCCGCTCCATCCTGACCTGACCGCGCACGATGCGCTCGAAGCCGTGGAGCAGCTGGATTTCTCGGAGCAGGCCGCCCAAACCCGCTAGCAATCTGCTACTTTATGCGCGTATGCGGGCGCGTCCGGTCTTCATCGCAGCCGCGGCCCTGACGATGTTCCTGGCGACGCTGCACGCGGCGCCGGCGGATCGGCCCGCGCGCCGGCCGCTCGATCCCGCCCAGCGCAACGCCGTCCTCGCATTGATGCACGCGGTCGACCTTGCGCAGGAGACCGACGTCACGTCGGACGGCGCCGACCTGAACGCAGACACGCTGAAGGCGTCCAACCAGATGGCGTACGTGCCGTTCCGCGTCGCCCTCAAGTCGATCGACAACGCGAAGTCGGCGGCGCTGTACGTCCGCGCGGTTTCGCGCGAGCACGGCATCCGATCGAAGATCGAACGGTCGGCGCTGCGTGACTGGGTCGAGCGCGGCGGCGGCGGGCCGGCGCCCCTTCAGCAGTCGGTGGCCGTCGGGCCCGGTGAAATGCCGGTCGGCGGAGCCGGGGTGTCGTCGCGGCGCCAGTCGATCCAGGCCGCGGCCGAGAGCTCGGCGATTCTCGCGCTTCAGGAGCGGGAGCTCGAGAAGGAAAAGGCGGCGGCGGAGGCGGCGAGGAAGAAGGAAGAAAACCACGAGCGCGATCCGTTTCTGTTCCCGTTCGAGGAGTACTACTTCGCAGACGTGAAAGGGCAGATGATCGACCGTGCCCTGATGCTGGGCGCCGGCGAGTACGACCTGTTCATTGCCGTCGTCGATCGGGCGCGGCTGAAGACCAGCAGTCCGGTCGTCATCCGTCGCACCATCGATGTCCCGGATTTCTGGAACGACGAGCTCCGCCTGAGCAGTGTGATGCTGGTCAAGGACATGCGCCAGCTCGCCGCGCCGCTGCCGGCCCGGGACCAGGCCGATCATCCGTATACGTTCGGCCGCCTGGAAATCCTGCCGACCGAGAGCACGACATTCACGTCGAGCGATGCGCTTTCCGTG
>DASQHH010000220.1:0-2414 GCA_035632195.1 Vicinamibacterales bacterium | reverse complement strand
CGTCGCGCGGCGGTGACATGAACCCGGCGATGCCCTTCGACTGGCGCGTCACGCTGAAGAGACGGATCCTGACAGTGGCCGCGATCCTGGCCGTCTGGGTCGGCGTGATCGAGGCGCGGCTTGTCTTTCTGCAGGTCTTCGACCGTGCCGAGCTCGCGGCGCGGGCCGAACAGCAGACGATGCGGACGATCGAGGCGCCTGCAATGCGCGGGGACATCGTGGATCGCCACGGCCGTGTCCTCGCCACGAGCGTCGATGCGGACACGATCTACGCGGTGCCGTCCGAAATCGCCGATCCGGCCGCCGCGGCCGCGAAGCTGTGCGACGCGCTCGGCGACTGCACCGAACGCGATCGGCAGGCGCTCGTCGAGCGGCTGAACCACGGGCGCAAGTTCGCCTACGTGCGCCGCCAGGTGGCGCCCGATCAGGCGCGCCGCGTTGCAGCGCTCAACCTGGACGGCGTCGGATTCCTCACCGAGAGCCGCCGCTTCTACCCGAACAAGGAGCTGGCATCTGCGCTGCTCGGCTACGTCGGTGTGGACAACACGGGCCTCGCCGGACTCGAGTCCGCGTACGACCAGCAGATTCGCGGACGGCCGGGCAAGGTCCTCGTCCAGACGGATGCGCGACGGCACGCCTTCAGCCGGTTCGAGCGGCCACCGACGACCGGGTCGACGGTCGAGCTGACCATCGACGAATACCTGCAGCATGTCGCCGAACGCGAGCTCCACGCCGGCATTGTCGAGAATCGCGCATCCAGCGGCGCGGCGATCATCATGAATCCGCACACCGGCGAGATTCTCGCGATGGCCAACGAGCCGACGTTCAATCCGAACGCCTATCGCAACTACGACGACGCCGAGCGGCGGAACCGCGCGGTGCAGGATCTGTACGAGCCGGGCTCTACCTTCAAGATCGTGACGGCGTCCGCGGCGATTCAGGAGAAGGTCTTCGACGTCGACGCCCCGATCGACGTCACCGGCGGCCAGATTCATATCGGCTCGCGCGTGGTCCACGACACGCACGACTACGGCGTCCTGTCGTTCACGGATGTCATCGTCAAGTCGAGCAACGTCGGTGCGATCAAGATCGGTTTCAAACTCGGGACCGATCGCCTCAGCCAGTACGTGGCCCGATACGGATTCGGGCACCAGGTCTCGCGCGACTTCCCGGGCGAGAACGCGGGCATCGTCTGGAATCCGACGAAGTGGACCGACAGCGCGCTCGCCTCGGTATCGATGGGGTACCAGGTCGGTGTGACGGCGCTGCAGATGGTGGCCGCGGCAAGCGCGGTCGCCAACGGCGGCGACTACATCGAACCGCGCGTCGTCCGTGCGATCGACCACGACAACCGCCGCTACGTCGTGAAGCCTTCGGTCGTACGACGTGCCATCACACCGGACACCGCTGCGACGCTGACGGCGATCATGGAAGGCGTCGTCGATCGCGGGACTGCGAAACCCGCGCGACTCGACCGCTACGCGATTGCGGGCAAGACGGGGACAGCCGCGAAGCTGGTGAACGGCCATTACTCCGGAATCGACTACAACGCGTCGTTCGTCGGCTTCGTTCCGGCCCGCAATCCCGCCGTCGCCATCATTGTCGTCACCGACTCACCGCATGGCCCGGCCGGACATACGGGCGGGATGGTATCGGCTCCGGTGTTCAAGCGCATCGCAGAGGCGACGCTGCGGTACCTCGGCGTTCCGCCGACCGTCGATCCGGAGGATCCGGTGCTCGTGCCGCGCGAAGCCGCTGCCGGCGCGGATCCGGAGGTCCGGCAACCGGTTGTCAGTCTCGTGGCCGCCGGCTCGGACGGGCAGCCCGCCGCGGTGCCGGATCTTCGCAGCCTCAGCGCGCGTGAAGCCGTCCGCGCGCTCGTAAAGATTGGCTTGAACGCCAGAGCCTCAGGCGACGGCTTTGTCGTCTGGCAGTCGATTCCACCGGGCACGGCGATTGAACCGGGCGCCACGTGCCAGCTGACACTCGCACGTACGCCGCCGCGGCCGCAGGAGTCCGCCGGCCAGCCATGACGTGGACCGAGCTGCAGCACGAGCTGCGCGAACGCGGCCTCGTCCGCGCCGAGACCGGCGCGTCGACTGCCCGCGTCATAGGCGTTGCGTACGATTCGCGCACGGTCGCGCGCGGCGATGTATTCGTCGCGCTCAAAGGCCAGCACGCCGATGGCACTGCGTTCACGCGTCAGGCGCTGGATCGCGGCGCCGTCGCGATCGTGTCCGAGCAGGAGCGGCCGGCGGAGATCGGGGCGCCGTGGACGGTCGTTCAGAACGCCCGCGTTGCGCTGGCGTACCTGTCCCTGGCCTTCTACGGCGACCCGAGCCACGAGATGAAGACCATCGGCGTCACTGGAACGAACGGCAAGACGACGACGGCCTATCTTCTGGCGTCGATTT
>DASQHH010000219.1:0-2898 GCA_035632195.1 Vicinamibacterales bacterium | reverse complement strand
AACGCATGACAGCAGGATGACGAAAGCTGAGGTTTTCACCCTGCCATTCTACAATGACGCCGTGGCGACCCGCGTGTTAGTCGTGGAGGATGACCCCGACATCGCGGAGCTCGTCACACGGTATCTCGACAAGGCTGGCTTTGCTTCCGAGCGCGAGTCGTCGGGCCGCGAGGCGCTGCGAAGGATCGCGTCGAAGCCGCCCGACGTCCTCGTCCTCGACCTGATGCTGCCGCACGTCGACGGGCTCGAGATCTGCCGGCGGCTGCGCGCGGACGAGAAGACCGCCGCCGTGCCCATCATCATGCTGACCGCCCGCGGCGACGAGTCCGAGCGCATCGTCGGCCTCGAGATCGGCGCCGACGATTACCTGGCCAAGCCGTTCAGCCCGAACGAGCTCGTCGCCCGCGTGCGCGCGCTCGTCCGTCGCGCCCAGCGCGGGAAGGACTCGGGCTCGAAGCGCCTAGCATATGCGACCATCGTCGTCGACGCCGAGAAGCACCTCGTCACGGCGAACGGCCAGGAGGTCGCGCTGACCGCGAAGGAATTCCTTCTGCTCCATTACCTGCTCGAGCATTGCGGGCGCGTGCTGTCGCGCGACACGCTGCTCACCGACGTCTGGGGCTACCGCTACACGGGCGGAACGCGGACCGTGGACGTGCACGTTCGCCGGCTCCGCGAGAAGCTGCCGCTGCTCGCCGACGCGCTCGTCACCGTCAAGCAGTTCGGCTACAAGCTCACCGACCCTCCGCCTTGACATCTTTTCAAACGCGATTCTTCGCCGCCGCGTTCTCCGCTTCGGTCATCGCGCTGGCCGTCGCCGGCGTCCTGTTCGCCACGACGACGCAGCGGCAGATCGACACGCGGATCGAGAACACGCTGACCGCGGAAGCGCGGCTGGCGGCGGACCTGCTGGCGCGCCAGCGGCAGATTGGCGCACCTGCCGGCGCCGCGGACCTGCAGGCCGAGGCGGTCCGCATGGGTCAGATCGTCGGCGGGCGCGTGACGCTCATTGCGCCTGACGGCGTCGTCGTCGGTGATTCCTTCGAGACGCTGGGCGCGCTGGCCACGCTCGAAAACCACGCGCAGCGGCCCGAGGTTGTCGAGGCGCGCGCGACCGGCGTCGGACGGTCGCGCCGGCACAGCGCGACCATCGGCGTCGACATGCTGTACGTCGCGGTCCCCGTGTCGCACCCGGCGATCGCGTTCGTCCGAGTCGCGCTGCCCCTCACCGACGTCCGCCAGCAGTTGCGCGCCGTGCTGACGTCGACGCTGACCGCGCTCGCGTTCGCGCTCCTCGGCGGCGCGCTCATCGCGTGGATTCTCTCGACACGCATCGGCCATCGCGTCCGGCTCGTCGCCGACGTGGCGCGGCGCTACCAGCAGGGAGACCTGACGCCGCCTCGGCTCGGCTTCGGCGACGACGAAATCGGCACCGTCGCGCGTGCGCTGGACCAGTCGGTGCAGGAAGTCGGACGCCGCCTCGCCGACCAGGTGCGCGACCGCGCGCGCATGGAGGCGATCCTCGCCGGCATGGTCGAGGGCGTCATCGTCGTCGATCCGGAGGGACGCCTGCAGCTGGTGAACGCGGCGGCGCTGCGGATGCTGACCATCGACGCGCCTGCGATGGGACGTCCGTACGTGGAAACCATACGCCTGCCGGCGATCGTGGAACTCGTCGCCGCGGCGCTCGGCGGCCGATCGCCGGTGCCGCTCGAGCTGTCGCCTCCGCGCGACCCGGCGCGGACGATCATCGCGCGCGCCGCCGCGGCCGAAGGCACCGCCTCCGCGCACGGGGTGGTGCTCGTGCTCCATGACATCACCGACCTGCGGCGCGCCGACACGATCCGCCGCGACTTCGTCGCGAACGTCTCGCACGAGCTGCGCACGCCGCTGACCGCCATCCGCGGCTACGTCGAGGCGCTGACCGACGACAGCGCGGACGCAGACGAGCGCCGACGATTCCTCGACATCATCGCGCGCCACACCAACCGCATGGAGCGGCTGGTCAAGGACCTGCTGCGGCTCGCGCGTCTCGACGCCAGACAGGAGACGATCGATCTCGTTGCGTGCGACGTGCGCGGCGTCGCGGACGCCGTGGTCGCGGACCTCGCGCCCGAGGCGAGGCAGCGCCGGCAGCGCATCCAGGTCTCGGTCGGCCACGGCGCGGAGTCGGTGCGCGCCGATCCGCCAAAGCTGCACGACGTCCTGCGCAACCTCGTCGCGAACGCGATCACGTACGCGCCCGAAGACACGTCGATCCTCGTCGCGGCGGCGCGCGCGAACGGATCGATCGAGATTTCGGTGGCGGATGAGGGCCCGGGGATCCCGGACGCGGATCTGTCGCGGGTGTTCGAACGCTTCTACCGCGTGGACAAGTCGCGCGCGCGCGATCCCGGCGGCACCGGCCTCGGCCTCGCGATCGTCAAGCACATCATCGAGCTGCACGGCGGCGCCGTGCGCGCGGAGAACCGCGAAAAAGCCGGCGCCCGGTTCGTCGTCACCTTACCGGCGCCTCCGGGCTGACCACGTCAGGTACGTCTTGAAGGCGTCATGGCCGCCGGGCGGGGACACGTCGAACTGCCCTTTCAGCAGTCCTTCCGGCAGCAGCACGTAGGACAGTCGGTAGCCGGGCTCCTTTGCGGTCGGCGTCGCAAGAAAGACGACCTCATTGGCGCGTTTCGATTCGACGGTGTAATGGATCACGTGCCCTTCGTTGTCGAAGTAGTCGGCCTTCAGGGTGTCGACATCGCCGTAGATGATCATCAGGTCGTCGTGCCGTGACGCGGGGCGACCCGACGCCGCCTCGTAGACGGCGTAATTCGTCCGCATCATCACGTGGTTCTGGACCGCCGGCGCAAACGAGAACACGCCGCTCTCGCCTGGCGCGCCGATGACGGC
>DASQHH010000218.1:0-5326 GCA_035632195.1 Vicinamibacterales bacterium | reverse complement strand
GGCTGGCGCCGGAGTTGGCGATTGTGGCCAGCGCGGTGCTGGTCGTCGGAACCGTCCTGACGTCGGTGCTCATCTTCGGGCCTGCGCGCCGTCGCCTGCGCGCGGTCGAGCACGCCGCCCGTCAGTTTGGCTCCGGTGATCTGTCGGCGCGTGCGCCCGAGCGCGGCGGCGACGAGATCGCGGCCGTCGCGCACGCGTTCAATTCGATGGCCGACGGCCTGGCAGCGTCCGACCGCATCCGCCGCCAGCTGCTCGCGGACGTCTCGCACGAGCTGAAAACGCCGGTCACCGCCATCAGCGGCTACCTCGAGACGATGACGATGCCGGAGATCGCGCTCGACGATCCGACGCGGACTCGGTATCTCGGCATCATGGCGGACGAGGCGCGGCGCCTCGAGCGTCTAATCGGCGATCTGCTGGATCTGGCGCGGCTCGAAGGGGGCGGCGGAGCGCTGCGGCAGGATCCGATCGCCGTCGATTCTCTGTTCGCGCGCGTCGCGGCGCGCCATGGCCGGGCGTGCGAGAACGGGGGCGTCCGCCTCGAAACGTCGATGGACGAAGCGGCGCGAACGGTCGTGGGCGACGGCGATCGGCTCGAGCAGGCGCTGCAGAATCTCGCCGCCAACGCCATGCGCTACGCGCCACCCGGCAGCGCCATCCATCTCCGTGCCGAGCGCCAGGGTTCCCCGGGCACCGTCCGCATTGCCGTCACGGACGAGGGACCGGGCATCTCGCCCGAGCACGTGCCGCATGTGTTCGATCGGTTCTACAAGGCGGATGCGGCGAGAGCCGGCGTTTCCGGCAGCGGACTGGGACTTTCGATTGTGAAGGCCATCGTCGAACGGCACGGCGGACGGATCTCGGTCGAGAGCCGCCCGGGACGGACGACGTTCGTAATCGCAGGCCTGCAGGCGCCCGCTCCGGACGGGAGGGGCCCCGGGAATGAAGAGGCCGCTCAGGCCATCTGACGCGGGGTCTCGGGCTGTTCGGATTCGATCGCGCTCGCGCGAAGCTGCTCGCGAATCCGGTCCTGAATCCAGGTGACCGGCTGCGGATGCTGCGCGACGAACGCCCGCCATTCGGCTTCGCTCAGGCTGATCGAGATGACGCGGTCGCGTTCAGAACCCATTCCTGATCTCCCCGTCCGCAAATGTACATACGGACGACGTACGCCGAAAATAGAATGATCTGATGCCGTCTATCTGATCTCGAGATGGATGGTCCGCGTCACGCCGGTGTGGGCCGGCCGCGCCTGGGCGGCGGCGACAACCTCAGCCGGCTGCGAACGGCGTCGAAGCCCGTCAGCACCTCCTGAATGGTGCGCGGAACGCGGTTGGCGCGCGGGTACACCCAGCCAGTCTCGCGCACGAGCTCGTGTCCTTCGATGCGGGCGCAGAAGAACTGCCCCGCCCGCACTTCGCGGGCAATCGACTGATACGGCACGATGCCGATGCCGAGCCCCGTCTTCACCATCGCCTTGATGATTTCGACGTTTTCCGTGTCCATCACGATCGTCGGCTCGATGTGCTCCTCGGCGAAGAAGCCATCGATGACTTTCCGAGTCGCCGAGCCTTCCTCGAACAGGATGAACGGCTGGCCGGCGAGGTCCTGCGGGGAGATACGCCGGCGGCGGGCGAGCGGATGCGCCGGGGGTGTCACGACCAGCAGTTCTTCCCTGAGCACGGGAACGGTGACCATGTCCGACGCGTCGATGGGAAGCGTCAGCAGACCGGCGTCGACGCGGCCGCCGCGGATCTCCTGTACCGAGCGCCCGGCCGTCGCGACCGTCAGCCGGACGTCGAGCAGCGGGTGTACCCGCCGAAGGTGCTTCAGCAGCGGCGGAAAGACGTACAGGCAGACGGTCATGCCGCCCGAGAGACGCAGCGTCCCCTTGACCTGCTGCGTGCGGTCGGTAATCGCACCAACGGTATCGCGGACGTCCTGAAACACACGCTGGCCGAGATGGACCAGGCTCTCGGCCGCGGGCGTCATGCGGACCTGGCGTCCGGCTCGAAGGAACAGCGGTTCTCCGAGCTCCTCCTCGAGCAGCAGAATCTGCCGGCTGATGGCGGACTGCGAGACGTGGAGCTTTCGCCCGCACGCCGTGAACGAACCGGTCTCGGCAATCGCCTGGAGGATTTCGAGCTGACGGAGATCCATTGTTTACTCCGGGGGCCCCTGCCCCCCGGACGCACTTCGCGGGGCCCCTTCGCCCCGCTTCGTTATTGTCTGGCTTTCCTGAAGCTGACGCCGCGAGCTTCCGGCCCCAGCGCGGTCACCAGAATTGCCCCGATGAACACGACCGTCACCAGCCCGCCCATCGATTGGCCATACGTGAACCGCTCGCCGAGCGCCGACTCGACATACGGAATGCTCGAGGCGCCCAGGACGCCGAGCTGATACGCGAAGCCCGGGAAGAATCCGCGCAGTTGCCCAGGCGACAGCTCGTTGATGTGCGCCGGAATGACGCCCCAGGCGCCCTGCACGAAGAACTGCATCAGGAACACGCCGGCCAGGACCAGCAGCGCGTTGGCGCCCGACACCCAGAACGGCACGACGACGAGCCCGCAGACGGACGCGGCGATGATCGCGCGGCGGCGGCCCGACCGATCGGAGTAGTAGCCGAACGCGAGGCCGCCCAGCACCGCACCGACATTGGCGAGGATCGTCACGTCGGCGATCCGTTTCGCGTCGTAGCCGATCGTCTTCAGCAGCGTCGGATACATGTCCTGCGTGCCGTGCGACATGAAATTCATCATCGCCATCAGCACCACGAGATAGGCAAAGCGCTTCGCGTTCTCGAGCATCATGCGCCGGTAGGTCGCCCAGTCGGTGCGGTGCTCGTGCCAGACCTCGGACTCCTTCACGCGTGCCCGGATGAAGAGCGACAGCAGCGCAGGGAGGCCGCCGACGAAGAACATCAGCCGCCAGCCGTTGCCCGGATACATGGTGTTGAACCACGGATAGAGCGTCCGGAACGCGATGGCCGCCAGCATGTTGCCGATGGCGTACCCTTCCTGGAGAAGACCCGACAGCAGGCCGCGCAGGCGCGGGGACGCCGATTCGAGTGCGAGCGATGCGCCGACTCCCCACTCGCCGCCCATGCCGACCCCGAACAGCATCCGCAGGATGAGGAAGACCTGGTAGCTCGGAGCGATGCCGCAGAGCACCGAAATGATCGCGTAGAAGATCACGTTCAGCATCAGCGGAATGCGCCGGCCGTAGCGGTCCGCCATCATGCCGAACACGATTGCGCCGATGGGGCGCATCGCCAGGGTCATCGTGATCGCGAACGCGATCTGCGGCCGGGTGCGTCCGAACGACTTCGCAATGTCGTCCAGGACGAGCGTCAGGATGAAGAAATCGAATGCGTCGAGCGTCCAGCCGAGGAAGCCGGCAAGGACGGCGTTGCGCTGATCGGCGCGGTCAGTCATCGGGTCAGGAGCTCGTCGACGATCCAGCCCGCGCCGTGGACCTCGCGCGCGATGGTCAGCGCGAAGCGGATGTCGGTGCTGAGCGCGCGGCCCGCGACCTCGCTGTAAGTCCAGTCCCCCGCCATCGCCTCTTCGTTGCCGTCGAAGATCAGGCCGACGATGTCGAGCGACTTGTTGAGGATGGCGCTGCCGGAGTTGCCGCCGGTGATGTCATTGGTCGACACGAAGTCGACCGGCATCGACGCGTACTTCTGCTTGAATGCGGCGTCGCCGATCGACTGTCGCCATGCCTGCAGCTTCCGCGGCAGCGCGAAATCGCCGGTGTTGCCGCGCGCAGTCGAAAGGGCGAACATGTCGCCGAACGTCGTCGTGAACGGCACCACCTTTCCGTGGCTGCTGTATCCGGCGACGCGGCCGTACGTGGCGCGCAGCGTGAAGTTGGCGTCGGGATACATCGGTCTGCCGCTGGCCGCCGCCATTGCCGTGAGGCCCCGCGCGAACGCCGATCGGTTCCCGAGCAGCTTCTCGTTGAGAATCCGCTGGCGCTGCCGCTGGTCCTGCAGGGCGGTCGTGAAGTCGCGTGCGAAGGCCATCGCCGGATCGGTTGACGCCTGGAACACCGGCGGCGCCGCGTCGATCAGCTTCTGCCGCGCCTCGACCGACGGCATCGTCGTGCCGCTGAGTACGGCGCGCGCGAGTTCGCGAGGACCGGCCTTGGCGCCGGCGCGCTCGACGACCTTCTGGACGGCGGCGATTTGCCGGGACGCGGGCAGCTCGACGGCTTTCTCGAAGCCGATCGTCAGCAGGTCCTCTTCGAGCGGCAGGATGACCGGATCGTCGTTCAACAGCGCGGCGCGGACGTCCGGCCAGTTCCGCTGTTGGAACTGCGGATCGCGATCGCGGTCGGAGCTCTTCGCCCGCTCGGTCGAGAGCTCGTAGAGACCGACCGCGTAATTCAGCACGTCCGAGCGCTCGAACCACCCGAGCGCCGCGTCGAGGTCCGCGTTGACCTCCACGTCGTTGGCGTACACGGCGGCCTGTGCGTCGAGGACGCCGCCGAATTCGCGCTTCGCCGCGGGATGCGCGTCGAGAAACGCCTTGAAATCACGCTCGCGCGCCCGGCGCTCGGCCACCACGTCGGTCGACTTCAGCGCCGCGAGGACGTCCTTCTGGTACTTCAGCGAGTTCGCCAGACCGAAGATCTGACTCTGCAGGGCGACCTGATATTCGGGCTTCATGGCGGCGTACTTCCGCAGCAGCCCGAGCTGCATCTCGAGGTCCTCAATCTGGTTCGGAATCCCCTTCCGCAGGTTGTAGTCGGCCGAATAGCTCTCGCGATACCGGTTCGTATTGCCGGGATTGCCGGCGACGAGCGTAAAGTCGCCTTCTTTGACGCCTTCCGTCGACACGTGCAGCACATGGTCGGGCGTCACCGGCACGTGCGATTGATCGTATTCGGCGTGCGCGCCGTCCTTCCCCACGTACGCACGAAGAATCGAAATATCCGACACGTAGCGGGGAAAGCGGAAGTTCATCTCGTCGCCGCCGAAGTACCCGAGCTGCTTCTCCGGGGCGTAGACGAGACGGATGTCGTTGTATTCCTCGTACACGATCAGCAGCGACTGCGCGCCGCTGTTGAAGTCCACGACGTCGCACGAGAAGTTGGCGCCCTTCTCCGCAGCGCACGCCCGTTCCAGATCCGACTTTGCAGTCTGCCGCACGCGCTGCACGTCGGCGATCGCCATGCCTGCGGTCACGCCGGTGTTGACGTCTTTCGTGACGTCGCGCCAGGACCGCTCCACTTCCGCCTTGAAGCGCTTGCACGGCAGCTCCTCGCCCATCGACTTCGCGGTGAAGCCGTTCTCGATCAGGTTGTCGGCGCTCGACTTGTT
>DASQHH010000217.1:0-4600 GCA_035632195.1 Vicinamibacterales bacterium | reverse complement strand
AGCTGACGATCGAAGTGCCCGTCGAGGACATGGCAAAGCTGACGACGGCGGACGACATTCCCAGCGGTCCCGCCTCGGTCGGCGATTCGCGCCCGTCGATCTGGTCCGCGATCCATCCGCGGCTGCTCGCGCTGATTCGCGCGCACCGGTCGACGCTGATTTTCGTCAACAGCCGGCGGCTCTCGGAACGGCTCGCAGGCGCGCTCAACGAGCTGGCGGGCGAGACGCTCGTCCGCTCGCACCACGGCTCGCTCGCGCGGCCGCAGCGCGTCGAGGTCGAAGACCTGCTGAAGGCGGGCCGGCTGCGGGCGCTCGTCGCCACCTCGTCGCTGGAGCTCGGCATCGACATGGGCGCCATCGATCTGGTCGTCCAGATCGAGGCACCGCCGTCGGTGGCCAGCGGCCTGCAGCGCATCGGCCGCGCCGGGCACCAGGCCGACGCGGTCAGCGAGGGCGTCATCTTTCCGAAGTTCCGCGGCGATCTCGTCGCCTCGGCGGCCGTGGCCAAAGCGATGCACGACGGCGACGTCGAGGCCAGCCGCTATCCGCGCAACCCGCTGGATATCCTCGCGCAGCAGATCGTCGCCATGGCGTCCATGGACGACTGGGACGTCGACGAGCTGTTCGCCGCCGTTCGCCGCGCCGCGCCGTTCGCGGAGCTCGCCCGGAGCGTGTTCGACGGCGTCCTCGACATGCTGTCGGGCCGCTATCCGTCCGACGAATTCGCGGAGCTGCGCCCGCGCGTGACGTGGGACCGCACCGGCGGCCGGCTCCGCGCGCGTGAAGGCGCGCAGCGCGTGGCCATCGCCAACGGCGGCACGATTCCCGATCGCGGCCTCTACGGCGTCTTCCTCGCCGGCGCCGGACCGGGATCGGCGCGCGTGGGCGAGCTCGACGAGGAAATGGTCTTCGAGAGCCGCGTCGGCGAGACGTTCGTGCTCGGCGCCTCGTCGTGGCGCATCGAGGAGATCACCCACGACCGCGTGCTCGTGTCGCCCGCGCCCGGCGAGCCCGGCAAGATGCCCTTCTGGAAAGGCGATCGCGCAGGGCGGCCGCTGGAGCTCGGCCTCGCCATCGGCCGATTGACCCGCGATCTGCTGCGCATGCCGGCGCCCGCCGCGATCGATCGCCTGACGCGCGAGCACGACCTCGATGCGAGCGCGGCGGACAATCTTCTGCAGTACCTCCGCGACCAGCTCGATGCGGCGCGCGCCGTGCCCGACGCCTCGACGATCGTCGTGGAGCGCGTGCGTGACGAGCTGGGCGACTGGCGCGTCTGTGTCCTCTCGCCGCGCGGCGGGCGCGTGCACGCGCCGTGGGCGATGGCCGTCACGGCGAAGATCCGCGAAGAGACGGGCGCCGACGTCGAGACGCTGTGGGGCGACGACGGGTTCGTCGTCCGCTTTCCCGACGTCGACCAGCCGCCGGATCCGCGGCTGGTGCTGCCCGACCCCGACGAAGTGCAGGCGCTCGTCGTCCGGCAGCTCGGCGCCACCGCCCTCTTCGCGGCGAAATTCCGCGAAAACGCCGCGAGGTCGCTGCTGCTGCCGAAGCGCCGGCCCGGCCAGCGCGCACCGCTGTGGCAGCAGCGCAAGCGGGCGAGCGATCTGCTCGCCGTCGCGTCGCGGTACGGATCGTTTCCGGTGCTGCTCGAGACCTACCGCGAATGCCTCCGCGACTTCTTCGACATGCCGGCGCTCGTCTCGACGCTGGCCGGCGTCAGCAGCCGGACCATCCGCACGGCGGTCGTCGACTCCGAGAAGCCGTCGCCGTTCGCCGCGTCCCTGCTGTTCACCTACGTCGCCAGCTTCATCTACGACGGCGACGCGCCACTGGCGGAGCGCCGCGCGCAGGCGCTGTCGGTCGACCAGTCGCAGCTGCGCGAGCTGCTCGGCGATGCCGAGCTGCGCGAACTCCTCGACGGCGACGCGATGGACGCCATCGAACGGCAGCTGCAGCGGCTGGACCCGCGGTTCCACGTCCGCAGCGCCGACGGACTGCACGACCTGCTTCTCGGGCTCGGCGACCTGACCGCGGACGAGATCGCCGCGCGCTCGATCTCCGTGGACGTCGCGCGCAGTATCGAGACGCTGGTCACGGATCGCCGCGCCGCCGCCGTGCGCATCGCCGGCAGTCCGCGCTTCATCGCCGTCGAGGACGCGGCCCGCTTCCGCGACGCCCTCGGAGTCGCGCTGCCGCTCGGCATTCCGGAGTCGCTGCTCGAGCCGGTCCGCGACCCGCTCGGCGATCTGGCGCGGCGATACGCGCGGACGCATGCGCCGTTCACCGTCGCTGATTTCGCGAGCCGCTACGGCCTCGGTCCGGCGGCGGCCGAATCGATCCTCGTGCGGCTGACGGCGGAGGGCCGCCTCATCGAAGGCGAGTTCCGTCCCGGCGGCACGAAGCGGGAGTGGACCGATCCCAACGTCCTGCGGATGCTGCGCCGTCGGTCGCTCGCGAAGCTGCGCCAGGAAATCGAGCCGGTCTATCAGTCCGTGCTCGGGCGGTTTGCGACGACGTGGCAGGGCGTCCGGGGGGCAGGGACCCCCGGAATGAAGAATGTCCGGCGGCGCGGTCCCGACGCGCTGCTCGACGTCGTCGACCAGCTGCAGGGCGCGCCGCTCGCGGCGTCGACGCTCGAATCCGCAATCCTCCCGGCGCGCATCGACGATTACCGGCCCGGCGACCTCGACGCCGTCACCGCGGCCGGCGAGGTCGTGTGGGTCGGCGTCGAACCCCTCGGCGACCGCGACGGACGCATCGCGCTGTATCTTGCGGATCAACTTCCCCGGCTACTCGCGCCAGGCGGGCCCGAGAGGGCCCACCCGGCTTCCGGGCGCGAATCCGCCATCGTCGGCTTCCTGCGTGAGCGCGGCGCATCGTTCTTCGCGCCGCTGCACGAGGCGGCCGGCGGCGGCTATCCGGCGGAGACGGTCGATGCGCTCTGGAATCTCGCGTGGCGCGGCATCGTCACCAACGACACGTTCCATTCGCTGCGCGCCTTCGTGCGTTCGCGCAACCACGCCCGGTCGAAGGCGCGGCGCGCGCCCGCGTCGACATTTCGATCGCGGCGGATGGCGCCGCCGTCGGCGGAAGGACGCTGGGTGCTGGTGCCCGCTCCGCTCCGCGCGGCCGGCAAGCCCGACGCAACGAAGTGGGCGGCGGCGGTCACCCGGCAACTGCTGGCCCGTCACGGCGTCGTGACGCGCGAAGGCGTGGGCGCAGAAAACATTCCCGGCGGGTTCTCGACGGTCTACCCGGTGCTCAAGGAGCTCGAAGAACGCGGACGCGTCCGCCGCGGCTATTTCGTCGCCGGCCTCGGCGCCACGCAGTTCGCGGTTCCTGGCGCCGTCGATCTGCTGCGCTCGCTGCGGGACCCGTCGGACGATCCCGAAGTCGTCGCGCTCGCAGCCACCGATCCGGCCAATCCCTACGGCGCGACACTCCCCTGGACTCAGCGCGGACCGATGCGCGCTGTCGGAGCGACAGTGATCCTCGTCGATGGCGCGCTCGTCGCGTATCTCGCCCGCGGCGATCGGCAGCTCACGACCTTTCTGCCCGAAGGCGAGCCGGCGCGGTCGAAAGCCGCCCGTGCCATCGCGCGCGTGCTCGCAGAACGGGCCGCCGGAAGCATCGGCGACGAAGACGCCCGCGGCGTCTTGATCGAAGAGATCGACACCGCGCCGGCGTCGAATCACGCGTTGGCACCGTTCCTCGCCGAAGCCGGCTTCGTCACCGGCGCGCTCGGGATGGCGCTGACGAGGCGGCCCGCTCCCGCCGGGTCGCTCGCGCCGCTGACGATGGGCGACCGCCGGCCGGCAGCCGTTCGCCGCCCATCGCGACGCCTGCTCTCGAGTCCGTTCTCGCCGCGCAACTTCGTCGATCCTGACGATGATCGCGACTCATAATGTGTCCGACGTATCAGGAGGCCTGAGATGAAGGGGTTGATCGCTGCCGTCGCATTGGCGATGACGACGCTGCCGGTGCTGGCGCAGGAGGCAAAGACGGCGCGGGGCACCGTGGCGGCGATGACCGACGATTCGCTGACCGTCAACGTCCGCGATCACGCGATGACGTTCATGATCGATCGCGCAACGCAGTTGACCGGCCTTTCGAGCGAGCGGCGCACCGCTGCGAACCAGAAGAGCGGTCTCGCCCCGAAACCCTCCGACGTATTCAAGGTCGGACAGCCGGTCGAAGTCTCGTATCACGACATGGTCGGCACGCTGCACGCGGCGGCGGTCCGCGCGGCTGCGCCGGCCGCAGCGCCGGTCCGCCGCACGACCGGAATCGTGAAGAGCCTGACCGGCAGCTCGCTGACCGTCACCAGCAACGGCAAGGACATGACGTTTGTGATCGATACGGCCACGCACATCACGGCGGCCGGCGCGTCGACGACATCGGCCGCGGTTGGCGGCAAACTGATGATCACCGATGCGGTGAAAGTCGGCGACCGCGTGACGGTGAACTATCGCGAGTCGGGCGGCGCTCGGACCGCGTCCGAAGTCCGCGTCGCGAAGATGTAGTTCGGCCTTTCAGGGCCGCCCTCTGGCATCGCCAGCATCCTGAGCACTTTCTCTGGTGCGACGAGCACTCTATC
>DASQHH010000216.1:0-3336 GCA_035632195.1 Vicinamibacterales bacterium | reverse complement strand
TCGGCAACACCGACCGCGCGTTCGGCGCATCGATTGCCGGCGCGATTGCGAATGAGCACAGCGACGCGGGACTGCCCGAGGGATCCGTGCACGTGTCGGTCGCGGGCAGCGCGGGCCAGAGCTTCGGCGCCTTCTCGCTGCCGGGCATGCGGCTGGTCCTGACCGGCGACGCGAACGACGGCGTCGGCAAGGGCATGCGCGGCGGCGACATCATCGTGGCGCCGAAAGCGCGCGAGCGGGGACGGCCGCGGCAGGTCCTGATCGGGAACGCCGCGCTGTACGGCGCAACAGGCGGCCGGCTGTTCGTCGCCGGCGCCGCTGGCGAGCGATTCGCGGTTCGCAACAGCGGCGCGATCGCCAGCGTCGAAGGCGTCGGCGATCACGGCTGCGAATACATGACCGGCGGCACGGTTCTCGTGCTCGGCCCGATCGGACGCAACTTCGCCGCGGGCATGACGGGCGGCGTCGCTTTTGTCCGGGAGTCGCGCGACATCGCGGCCGCACGGGTGTGTTCGGAGGACGCGGCCGTCGAGGCGCTGACGCCGACCGATCACGCGATCGTGCGCGACCTGCTCGAGCAGCACGCGCGCCTGACGGGCAGCCGCGTGGCCCGCGCGTTGCTGCGCACCGATCCGATGCTGACGTCGTTCTGCCGTGTCGTCCCCGTTTCGCGCGCCGCAGGCGTCGAGTCCGAACCGGCCGCTGCTGCGGTATGATGCGGCGCTTCGGAGACGCCGTCCGTGCATTTGACGCCGCGCGAGGTCGACAAGCTCCTGATCTTTTCCGCGGGTGAGCTCGCGCGAAAGCGCCGCGCGCGCGGCGTCAAGCTGAATCATCCCGAAGCGGTCGCGCTGATTACGTCCGAGATTCTGGAGATGATTCGCGACGGCAAGACCGTCGCCGAGATCATGAGCCAGGGCCCGACGATTCTGGCGGCCGATGCCGTGATGGACGGCGTCGCCGAGATGATTTCCGAAATCCAGGTCGAAGGAACGTTCCCCGACGGCACGAAGCTCGTCACCGTTCATCGTCCCATCCGCTGAGAACCGCGCATGATTCCGGGCGAGTACTTCCTCAAATCGGACCCGATCGAGCTGAACGCGGGCCGGCCGACGGCGCGTATCGAAGTCACGAACCGCGGCGATCGGCCCGTTCAGATCGGATCGCACTGTCATTTCTTCGAGGTCAACCGCGAGCTCGCGTTCGACCGCGCGGCTGCGTACGGCATGCGGCTGGACATCGCCGCCGGCACCGCCGTGCGCTTCGAGCCCGGCGACACCAGAGCCGTCGAGCTCGTCGCGATCGGCGGCGCGCGAGTCGTCATCGGTCTCAATCGACTCGTCGAGGGCCGGCTCGATGATCCGGCCGTGAAGGCGGGCGCGCTCGCCGCCGTGAAAGCCTTCGCCAGATGAAAATCGATCGACGGACCTACGCGGACCACTACGGGCCGACGACGGGCGACCGCATCCGCCTGGCCGACACCGACCTCATCGTCGAGATCGAAGACGACGCGACGACGTACGGAGACGAGGCGAAGTTCGGCGGCGGCAAGGTGATCCGCGACGGCATGGGGCAGTCCCCGTCGGCGTCGCGCGACACCGGCGCGGCGGACCTGGTCATCACGAACGCGGTCATCATCGACGCGGCAGGCATCCGGAAAGCCGACATCGGCATCCGCGACGGCCGCATCGTCGCGATCGGCAAGGCGGGCAATCCCGGGGTGATGAACGGCGTCACGGGCGGCCTCGAGATCAGCGCGTCGACGGAGGTGCTCGCGGCCGAAGGTCACATCGTCACGGCGGGCGCGATCGACGCGCACGTCCATTTCATCTCGCCCAATCAGATTCCCGACGCGTTCTACTCGGGCATCACGACGCTCATCGGCGGCGGCACCGGACCGAACACGGGCACGAAGGCGACGACGTGCACGCCCGGCGCGTGGAACATCCGGCGGATGTACGAAGCCGTCGAAGCGTTTCCGTTGAACTTCGGCTTCCTCGGGAAAGGGAACGCCTCGAACCCGGCGCCGCTGCGCGAGCAGATCCGCGCCGGCGCGCTCGGGCTGAAGCTGCACGAGGATTGGGGCACAACGCCGGCCGCTATCGATCAGTGTCTGGCCGTCGCCGACGAGTACGACGTGCAGGTGGCGATCCACAGCGACACGCTGAACGAGACCGGATTCGTCGAGGACACGATCGCCGCGTTCAAAGGACGCACGATTCACACGTATCACACCGAAGGCGCCGGCGGCGGTCACGCGCCCGACATCATCCGCCTGTGCGGCGAATCGAACGTGCTGCCCTCGTCCACGAATCCGACGATGCCGTTCACCAGGAACACGCTGAACGAGCATCTCGACATGCTGATGGTCTGCCATCACCTGTCGCCGCAGGTGCCCGAGGACGTTGCGTTCGCCGATTCCCGGATCCGGCCGGAGACGATCGCCGCCGAGGACGTGCTCCACGACATCGGCGCGTTCAGCATGCTGTCGTCCGACTCGCAGGCGATGGGCCGCATCGGCGAGGTCATCTGCCGCACGTGGCAGACGGCAGACAAGATGAAAAAACAGCGAGGCCGCCTGCCCGGCGAGAAGTCCGGCAGCGACAACCTGCGCGTCCGGCGCTACATCGCGAAGTACACGATCAACCCGGCGATCACCCACGGCATCGCGTCAGAAGTGGGCTCGGTCGCCGTCGGCAAGCTCGCGGACCTTGTGCTATGGAAGCCGGCGTTCTTCGGCGTCAAGCCGGAGCTGATCATCAAGGGCGGTTTCATCGCGGGCGCGATGATGGGTGACGGCAACGCGGCGATCCCGACCCCTCAACCGGTCATCGCGCGGCCGATGTTCGGGTCGTACGGGGGCGCGCTGGCGTCGTGCAGCGTGCACTTCGTCAGCCAGGCGGGACTCGCCAGCGGCGCGTTTGACGGGCAGCGCCGCGCGGTCGCGGTCCGCGGCTGCCGTGCGCTGACGAAGAAGGATCTGGTGTTGAACGACGCGCTGCCCAAGATTGAGGTCAATCCCGACACCTACGAGGTCCGAGCGGACGGGCAGCTGATGACCTGCGAGCCGGCGGAAGTCTTACCCCTCGCGCAGCGTTACTTTCTGTTTTGAGGAGGTTCGTGACGATTGTCGAGCAAGTGTTTCGCGGCGACGCCCGGTCCGGCTTTCGGGGTGACACCATTACCCTGGGGTGGGGAGAACGTACTCGGGTGCACGGCCGTCGGATGAGTGATGGCGGCGTCGCCTTCGCCACGTCGTTGCCGCGCGGTACCGTTCTGCACGAGGGTGACGCCTTCGTCCTCGAGGACGAGCGCGTCGTGGTCACCGTGCGCGAG
>DASQHH010000215.1:0-4597 GCA_035632195.1 Vicinamibacterales bacterium | reverse complement strand
CTGCCGTTCGACACGTCCGTCGATTCGATGAAGCTCTTCGTCACCAGCCAGCTGCTCGCTTCGCTGACCGACGAGCCGGTCCAGTCGAACAAGGCGATCGTCGGGCGGAACGCGTTCGCGCACGAGGCCGGGATTCACCAGGACGGTGTGCTCAAGGACACGCGGACGTACGAGATCATGCGGCCGGAAGACGTCGGCCAGTCAGCGGCGTCGCGCCTCGTGCTCGGCCGTCATTCGGGCCGTCATGCCGTGCAGTCCCGATGCGAAGCGCTCGGCTTCACGCTCACTCCGGCTGAAGTCGACCAGGTTTACCACGCCGTCATCAGCCTCGGCGAGCACCGCAAGGCGATCGCAGACGGCGATCTGCGGCGGATCATCGATCGCGTCCGCACGCCCGCCACATCCGTCGCGGCGGGCGCAGGCGCGCACATCGAAGCGTTCGGCTACGGGCACGGCGTGTAATCTACAATGACCTTGTGATCCCGCTGCGGGACGTCATTCCGTCCCGGACCGTTCCCTTCGTCACCGTCGCGATCATCATTCTGAACGGCCTCGCGTGGCTGTTCGAGCTGTCTCTTCCCGAACGCGATCTCAATGTCTTCCTGACGTACTACGGCGTCGTCCCGGCGCATTTCTGGCCGCCGGCGGTGCTGACGTCGATGTTCCTGCACGGCAGCTGGATGCACGTCATCGGAAACATGTGGTACCTGTGGATCTTCGGCGACAACATCGAGGATCGCCTCGGCCACGGCCGATTCATCGTCTTCTATCTGCTGTGCGGAATTGCGGCGGCGCTGGGGCAGGTTTTCATCGATCCCTCGTCGACGCTGCCGACCATCGGCGCGAGCGGCGCGATCGCTGGCGTGATGGGCGCCTACTTCGTGCTGTATCCGAATTCGCGCGTGCTCACGCTCGTGATCTGGATCTTCATCCAGGTCGTTGAAGTACCCGCCGTAGTGCTGCTCGGGTTCTGGTTTCTGATGCAGCTGGTCGACGCCGGCCGCGTCGCGGTCACGTCCGCGTCGCACGGCGGCGGTGGAGGTGTCGCGTTCGCCGCTCACGTTGCAGGGTTTCTCGTCGGTGTCGGCGGCGTCTTCGTCTTCCGGAAGCGCCAGTACGACTACTGGCGGCCGACGGACCGGTACTGGTAGCCGCTACGATTTGGACCGAATCTGCACGGCGACGCGCGCGAGCTCGACGAGCAGCCGTTCGAGATCGATTTCGTACTGCTCCGCCGGCATCGTATCCTTCCGGGCTTTGAGCTCTTCGATCTGCGACTGCAGTTCGGCCTGACGCGTGACGAGGGTCGCCAAGGCCGTGTCGGTCGGAAGCGCAATCGGCGCCTCCGGCTGCAGATAGGTGATGCGCGCGACGGCGCCGTCCATCCCGGGGTTCTCGGCCTCGCGCCCGACGCCCGCTCCCGTGTCGTCGAGCAGCGGCCGCTCCGTCGGCAGCTGGCCTTTCTGCTCGAACCATGCCTGGACGCCGGCGCTCGCATAGGCGAACGCCTCCCAGATCGACACCCGGCCGTTCTTGTCGGCGTCGGCGGCGGCATCGTCGAACGCCTTCACGAAGAAGTCGGCGAACACCGTTTCGTACTGCTGCGCAGCCGAGTCGGTCGCGGTGAGGACGACGCGGCCGCGGCCCGCGAGTTTGCGGAGGAAGGAGACGCTCGCGCTGCTGGTATCGACGAAGACGAGGCGGCCCGGAATCGGCTTCAACAACTCGTTCCATTCGGTAGCGGTGAGGTCCGGACCGACCAGATTGAACTTGGCATCGTCGCCGCCGGCGCCTGGAGCATCGACCGGTGTGCCGTGACCGATGAGGAGTACGAGCAGCTGATCGTCTTTTGTCAGCCGTTTCCGCAGGTCGCCGAGAGCCTGCCGGACGTTTTCGCGCGTCGATTTCCTGACGCCATCGCCGTCGCTTTCCGCGAGCACCACGAGGTGATCGGCCGGATAGCCGAATTTCGTCCGCAGCGTGTCGACGAACGTCGCACGCCATCCGTCGTACTTCCTGGCGTACAGGTCGCCGCCCGACGCTCCGGTAACGACCAGCGCGTATCGTTCCGCGGCGCCTGCCGGCGTTCCGACCAGCATCAAGGCGAGCGCGATTCCGGCGCGGGCGCTCAACGGAGTCCCCACGCGCGGCGAAGCATCCACTCGATGCACACGAGCGCCGCAACGAACGCGAACGCCCACGGCTCGTGCCACAGGTCGCGCCGCTCGGGCGCCGCGTTTTGCGGGATCGTTTCCTTGAGCCACTCGACGACGCGGCCGGCCTCTTCGGCGCGGACGTAGCGGCCGCCAGTCGTGCGCGCGACGCGCCGCAGCAGCGCCTCGTTGAGCCGGGGATCCGCGAACTCGCGGTCGGCGCCCCCCACATACATCCAGCGATCAGCCGAACCGAGGGACAGCGACCCGCGCTTCGCCTCCGCCCTGATCCGGTAGAGACCCGGCTGATCGACCGCGATGGCGGCGCCGAACCGGCCGCTCGCCGCGTCGGCGCGGCGCATCGGCAGCGGCCGCGGCGTGCCGCCGCCGGGCGGCGTCAGCGTGGCCTCGACCGCAGCATCCGGCGCAGGGACGAATGCACCGTCGTGCGCGTCAACCTCGATCGGAATCGAATCCCCAGGCTCGGGCGCGCCGGGCACGGTGGCGGCTACGGGATCGGGTGCTGCCGACGACAGCCATCTGGCGGCCTGACGCCAGAAAAACTCGTACGAGCGATCAGTCGACACCATCATCATCTTCCAGCGCCACGACGCTTCGCCGCCGAAAATCATCGAGCGGCCGTGCCCATAGCGTTGAACCGCGACGACCGGATGCAGGCCGCCGCCTGGGACCGCCGTCAGCGCGAGCACGGTCGCGCCGGGCCGCGGCGCCCCGAGCGGTGCGCTGGCGGCCAGCGCAGGCATGGCGCTCCACAACGTCTTCGTTTCCTCAGGCGTCGACCCGATCCGCATCACCGGATGCGTCTCGCCCTCTGGCGTCAGCGTGATCTTGTTGTGAGGCGCCACGTCGGTCGTGCCGCCGCCCGCCGCCAGGGCGGCGCGCAGCACGCCGCCTCGCCGGTCGTTCAGCTCGACCGGAAGGACTTCTTCGAGCGGCGTGCCTGCCAGGCCGCGCTGCGTGAACGACCGGCCGCCGAGGACCAGCAGTCCTCCGCCGCGCTCGGAGACGAAGTCCGCCACCGACTGCAGCTGGGCGCGCGTGAAGAAGTCGCTTTCGACATTCGCAATGACGAGCGCGTCGTAGAAAAACAGCTTGTCGCGCGCGGCAGGGAACCCGGCGGTCAGCGCTGCGGCGCGTCCGGCGCCTGCCTGGACGAAGAACGTGTCGACGCCGTCGACGTTCTTCCCTTTGCGCGTGACGGTGTCGATCTCGAGCCCGGGATCGGCCGCCCACGCGCGCGTCAAGAAGCTGTGCTCGAATCCGGGGGCGCCCTCGATGACGAGCAGCCGCCGCTTGCGGCCGGACGGGCTCACGAGCACGCTGCGCTGATTGTTCTCGGTGACCGGCTCGGCTTCATCCGGCGGGATCTGCGCGGTGTAGACGGTCGGGATCGCCGGATTCGGCGACACCGTGAAGACCGCTTCGATCGGCAAGCCGTCGCCGGCCGGTACGATGCGTCGAGAGTCGATCGACTGGCCGTTAGCCAACACCTGCAACTGGAACGGCGCGCGGCCAAAGCCGGTCGTGCTGACCGTGACGTGGAGATCGATCGACGACTGATCGATGCGCGGATCGCCGGCGGCGATCGCCAGCACTTCGCGGTCGTGCGGTCCGTCGGGCGAGCCGACGCCGATCGTGAACACTGGAGGTCCTGCACTCGCGCTTCGCGCTTCGGCGGACGAGGTCGTCCCTTCGCCGGTGTCCGCCCCGTCGGAGATGACGACGATGCCCGCCACTCGCTGCCCGCGGTAGCGCTCGCGGACGGCGGTCAGCGCGCCGGGTAGATCGGTGCGCCGCGCATCGGCCGTCAGCTTGTCCATCGTGACCGGGGCGAGGCCGTCGCCGAAGCGGTAGAGCGAAGGGCTGAACTGCGCCGTCAGGGCCGGCATCAGCTGGTCTTTGAGGAGCTTCGCTGCAGCCGCCGCGCGCGTTTGACCGCCGGCGTCGGCGATGCGCATGCTGCGTGAAGCGTCGACGATGACCGGAACGGACGCGCCGCGCGAGGCCGCCGGCGGCAGCGTCGCCATCGGACGGAAGACGAACGCGGCGAGCGCGAGCAGCGTCAACCCGCGAAGCGCTGCGAGCAATCCGCGCTGCACGCGCGTCAGCGGTGCGAGCGGCCGACGGTATTCGAAGAACACCGAGGCGGCGACGGCAGCGACGATCAGCAGCGCCAGCCACCACGGCAGGGGATACGCAAAATGCATCGGGGGTTATGGTTTCTTCTTCGCGATCGCCTTGAAATAGCTGTCGACCTGCCTCTGGTACTCGGCGGGCGCTTTGTCATCGGCTCCGGCAGCCAGACGCTCCTTCGCCTGTTTCGCCTGAATCTGACGGCCGAGGGCAGACTCGACGTTCTCGAGCGCCTGCGTCGCCTGGCGGCGCATTTCTTCCCATTTGGCGTAGTCCTGTTTGAAGGCTTC
>DASQHH010000214.1:0-6917 GCA_035632195.1 Vicinamibacterales bacterium | reverse complement strand
GAGCGTGGCAGCGCCCGCGACCGCGGTCAGAAGAAGCGCGCCGGCGATGATTCGTGTCCGCATAAACCCTCCTCGAATGAAGCTTCCGAGAATCCGGCAACCACGTCGGATTTGCTGTTAAGAGGGCAACGATCGTGCCGCCGGATTGCGGAAGATATCGACCCATTCCGCCCCGCACGCGCTTCGATACTCCGTTTCCCGCCGCTGGAGCGGCTGGAGGCACGCCTCGCCGGGGACGCCCGACACCGAACAGCCCGAGGCGAGGCACGGATCGTCGAGCGCCGCGCATTCGTCGGTGAACCGCGTCTCGATGTCCGCGCACCTCCGTAGGAAGGCGGGCCGGAATTCCGGCTTCAGCATCACCGACAGTTCCTCTTTGGACAACCGGCCGTTGATCGCCGAGTCCATGAGCGCCGTAATCGAATCGCAGCAGTGACTAGACATGACGGTCCCCTCCCGGAGTCTGCCGATTCATGAGGTGCGGCACCGGCGTCCGCGCAGTGCACCCGTGAACGGGATCGGCAGATCTCCCCGAAATTCCCAGCGCGGACAATCCTCGCAGACGGTTGTCGACAGCACGATCTTCGCGTCGCCGTCTTCGGTTCGACAGCTCCACGGCCACGCCCAGGCATCGAGCCATGTGGGCCAGGGCAGATCGAGCGTCGGGACGGCCCACCTGCACGTCTGCGGCAAGCGCTTCGGCTCCATCGACATCCTCCGCTGCTTTGTGCCGACAATCCGGCAGTCGGCGCGCTTGTCAGTCGAATGTCGCAACGCGCGTGCCGCGGACAGGGTTTTGCACGCATTGCCCAATATGGCGATGGCGCCGCACGAACGAGTCGTCTACGGGCCGGTGCGTTCGCGGCGGCTCGGACGGTCGCTGGGGATCAACCTGCTGCCGGCCGGCCTCAAAGTCTGCAACATGAACTGCGCGTACTGTCAGTACGGCTGGACGCGCGGACGCACTCGGACGCAGCCACCTGGCGCGACCTGGCCGGCGGCACAGACGGTTGCAGCGGCGCTGACCGCGCGGCTGGCGCTTGCCGCCGAGCGGAACGAAATCATCGACCGCATCACGGTTGCGGGGCACGGCGAACCGACGCTGCATCCGGAGTTCGAGGAGATCACGGCGCGGATGCAATTCGTGCGCGATCGCTTCGCGCCCGGCATTCCGCTGGCGATTCTGTCGAATTCGACGACCGCGGGATGGGAGGACGTGCGCCGGGCACTGGCCCTCTACGACGAGCGCTACATGAAGCTCGATGCGGGAGACCCCATCACTTACGCACGGTTGAACGGGCCGGGCGCCTCGGTGACCGAGATCGTCCAGCATCTTCAAGAGGTGCCGTCGATCTGCATCCAGTCGATGTTCGTCACCGAGGATGCGCACCAGGTCGACAACTCGACCGACGGCGCCGTCAACGAGTGGCTGGCCGCGGTCGCGTCTGTCCGCGCTCGCGAGGTGCACATCTACACGCTCGATCGGCCGCCGGCGCTGGCTGCGCTCAAGCCGGTGTCGCGACGCCGGCTGCGGGAGATCGCCGAGCGCGTCCGGGCGGCCGGGATTCATGCCGAACTGTTCGCGCCTCGAACCTCTTCGTCCTGACCTGGAGGGATCAACCATGAAAGCCACTTCTGCGATCGTGTGCGGGCTCGTATCGGCGGTGGCGCTGTCGTGCGCGATCGCACCCGTGAAGGTCGCCTCCGGCGATCAATGCTTCCGTTGTCGGCGCCTCATCACTGATCCGCGCGTCGCGGCCGAAACGATCGGCCGGAGCGGATTGGTCAGCAAGTTCAAGGGGCCGGGCTGCATGGCGACGTACCTCGCGACGCATCCGCCCGTCGGCGATGCCCTGTTCGTCACAGACTTCACGAGCGGCAAGATGATTGCGCCCGAGCGCGCACGCTTCGTGCCGGTCGTCGTCAATCCCGACACGGGGGAACGTGATTTCGTCGCCTACCTCGATGCGCGCGAAGCGGACGCTGCGGCGCTCGACTTCAAGACCGCCGCCACGAACTGGCAGGGGGTGCTCGACTTTGGACGGACGCAATGACCGCCTTTCGAAGCGACCCGCTCACCGGCGAACCGTATCTCGAGGTCGATGAAGAAGGCCCGGCGCTGCTGCGCAATCCGCTGGCGAACAAGGGGACCGCATTCACGGCGAGCGAACGCGAACGCCTGCGGCTCGACGGCTTTCTGCCGCCGTGCATCAGCACGATCGAGGACCAGCTCGATCGCGTATACGAGAACTTTCGCTCGAAGCCGAACAACCTCGAGCGATATATCCATCTCGCGAGCCTGCAGGATCGCAACGAAACGCTGTTCTTCCGGCTGCTGCACGACCACATCGACGAGATGATGCCGATCGTGTACACACCGGTCGTCGGCGAGGCCTGCCAGAAGTTCTCACACATTTACCGGCGCGCGCGCGGCCTCTACATCTCCTTGGAGCAACGCGATCGCATCGAAGCGATTCTGCGGAACTATCCCGGCCGGCCGGCGGTGATCGTCGTCACCGACGGCGAGCGCATCCTCGGGCTGGGCGATCAGGGCGCGGGCGGCATGGGCATCCCGATCGGGAAGCTGTGCCTCTACACCGCGTGCGCGGGCATACCGCCCGATCGCACCCTGCCGGTCCTGCTCGACGTCGGGACCGACAACGAGGAGCGGCTCAACGATCCGCTGTATCTGGGCGTCCGGCACCACCGCGTCCGCGGGGTCGAGTATCAGCAGTTCGTCGATCGCTTCGTCGCAGCCGTCATGCGCGTGTTTCCGGGCGCCGTGCTGCAGTGGGAAGACTTCCTGAAGGAGAACGCGATCGCGCAGCTGCACCGATTTCGCGATCGGCTCTGCACGTTCAACGACGACATTCAGGGCACGGCGGCGATCGTCGTCGCCGGCGTCTACGCGGCGCTGCGCCTGACCCGCGCGTCGTCGATTCGAGACCAGCGCGTCGTCATCGCCGGTGCCGGGGCGTCCGCGCAGGGGATTGCAGACCTGTTCGTCGCGGCATTCCGCGACGAGGGGTTGACGCCGGACCAGGCGCGCCGGCGGATCGCCACAGTGGATAGCCGGGGACTGGTGACAACCTCGCGGCCGAATCTCGAAGCGTTCAAGGCGAATTACGCGCTGGCGCCCGAGGACGCCGCATCCTGGGAAGCCGCCGACCGATCGCGCATCACGCTCGTCGAGACCATTCACGGATTCCGTCCGACGATTCTCCTCGGCGTGTCCGGGACGCCGGGGCTGTTCGACGAAACGGTCGTCCGCGCGATGGCGGCGATCAACGAGCGGCCGATCGTCTTTCCGCTGTCGAATCCGACGAGCAAGAGCGAGTGCACGGCAGACCAGGCCGTGTCGTGGTCCGACGGACGCGCGATCGTCGCCACCGGCAGTCCGTTCGCGCCCGTCGAGTATGGCGGCAGGCGACGCCGGATCGGCCAGTGCAACAACGCGTTCGTGTTCCCCGGCGTGGGACTCGGGCTGTGGGTCGGCCGGGTCACCCGCGCGAGCGACGCGATGTTCCTCGACGCGGCGAAAGCACTCGCGCGCATGGTCGGCGAAGACGATCTCGCGGACGATGCGGTGTATCCGGACCTCGGGCGCATCCGGGAGTGTTCGCGCGCGGTCGCGTGCGCGGTGATCCGTAGGGCGATCGTCGAGAATCATGCCGACGCCGCTCTCCTCGACGATCTCGAGAACACCGTGCGGCGCGCGATGTGGGCGCCGCATTACGCACCCATCAGGTTCGCGGTGGATTACTCACAGGCGCTCGGCGCATGAATCGACACGTCATGGCGGCGCGATTCAGGGCGGGCATGGCGTCCGCCGCCATTCCAAGGATCTTGCGCCAGGCACGACGGTTGCTATGAAGACACGGCGAGATGATTACTCTCAGTGACGCTGCGCCAAAAACCATCTACTGGCGTCGTGAGTTGCCGCCGCTCGACGCGGTCGCCATCGGTGAGCACACGATCGAAGCGACGAGCCGACGAGTGCCCGATACCATCGACGATCGCGAGAACCTCTGGGACCGCGGCAAGGACGAACTGATGGCGCAGGCGCGCGATCGACTCGAGCAGGAAGTCACCCGACTCGGTGGCCGGCTCGCCCACGTCCTGGATGAGTCAATCGACGCGCGGCACGACGCAGCGAGCGGCGAAGCCTGGCTGCATGCCCGGTTTACGTACACGTTGTACCGCTGATTGCACGCATCCCATTGACGGATTGCGATTAAACCGCACAAGCAGGACGGATTCTGCCAGCGCTTCCTTTCGGCGTCATTCCGCGCACAGAGCTTCCATCGGAACACGTTCGATGTGCGCGATACCGCGAGGCGCCGCCTGATCCCGCGAGCGACCAGACTGCTCATGCGGCGGATTTGCAGATCTGCGGAGCCGCCTTGCCGTAGATCTATGCGCCTCTGACGGTCAACACCGGACACGGCGCGACCTTCACGACGCTCTCGGCCACGCTTCCGAGGATGAATTTGCGGAAGCCACGCCGGCCGTGGGTACCGACGACGATGAGATCGGCGCTTCCCCGGCGAGCTGCTCGCAGGATCTGATCGATCGCCTCGCCCTCCCGGAAGAGCGTCTTGGCGGCGACGCCAGTACGCCGCGCGCTGTCGGCGAGCGCCTTCAGCTTCCTTGCGCTCCACTGCCGAAGGTCCCTGTCCAGCCTGTCGATCGTGGCAGCCTCAAGGTACTGTTGGGGTATCGTCGGCAGCGGCGGCGGCATGACATACAGGATCGTCAGCACGGCGTGCGCGGGTCTGGCGAGCGCCAAAGCGGTCTTGAATGCACGTGTGGAAGCGGGCGAGAGGTCCGTCGCATACAGAATGCGTCGAAGGCGGGGCACGGCTCTCATGGGACCTATGACTCCCGAAAACCGGCCGTCGTGAACACCGGCACGCATGCAGGATCCTGCCGATCACCGAGCGAATCTTCCCAGACGACGATTCGATCGTCGGCAAGCAGATCGAGGAGCACCACGTCTCTCGCGGCGTCGTCGATGTCTCGTCGCGCCGCCGTCGGAAAGTGGCGGGCCAGGATGGTCATGACGGTGGTTTCGCAAAGCATCGGCGCTCTCCGCTGATTCAAGGGCTCCGTCGCCCTCGATCCCATGAGGGCAAAGATGGTGCCAAGGCCGCTGCGACGCCACTGTTCACGATACCGCCCGAGTCCGGCCGCGGGGCCGCGAACTCGTTCTCACGCTGGGGAAAAAGTCCGCTCTACTTCGATTCCGGCTTGAAGAGCTCGTCGCCGTATCAGGGCGGCAGACTCGTCTTTGTCTACCTGTCCCGAACCGAACTGGCTTGCGCGACGTCGATGTTCGCAGGCTGCGCCACAATCACACGAAGAATTTCATTGGCAATGCCGCAGATCCAGCGACAGGAAGATGGCACCGTCTCTTGCTCGGCCCGCCCCATGACACTCCTCCGTGAATTTCTCGAGCAAGTCTGACGCTGGACCCCTGATGGGAAGAAACCTGCGGGCGTCGACCGACGTCGCCGGAAAGTCGGCACATGGCCGGACCGTTACCAGGGAGGCAGCGTCATGAAGAGGAATTCCCGCACGTACGCGTCCTGCGAGGCGCGCAGCTCCGCCGCACTGCCGTCGAACTGAATCCGGCCGTCGTGCAGCACCATGAAAGTGGCACGCTCGATCTGGGCTTCGTCAACCGGACTCATCTGCACGCGGTCGCCCGTTCGGACCGCCTGATGTGAGGCGATGTAGAAGGCATCGCGAATCTGGTGCGTCACCGCAATCGCCGTCACGTGCTCCAGGTCCCGCAGCTTCACGATCTCGTCGTCCACCGTCGTGGCTGTGATCGGATCGAGTCCCGTCGTCGGATCGTCGAGCAGCAGCAGACCGGGCTTCGCCGCCATGGCGCGTGCGATCGCCACGCGGCGGCGCTGCCCTCCGGACAGGTCGGTGGGCATCGAATCGATATAGTCCCCGAGGCCGATGAATCCCAGAACCTCTTCGACGCGCCCACGCACCGCATCGCGCGGCATGTCCGTCTCCTCATAAAGGCGATAGCCGACATTTTCCGCCACGGTGAGCGAGTCGAAGAGCGCGTTTTCCTGGAACAACATGCCGATGTCCGACCGGACGCGGAAGAGATCGTGCTCTTTCATCCTGTCGATCCGCTCGCCGTTGACGGCGATCCGGCCCGCATCCGGACGCAGGAGTCCGAGAATTAGTTTCAGGATCACGGACTTTCCGGCGCCGCTCGGGCCGAGCAGGATCGTCATGCTGCCCTTCGGCACGACGAAGCTGATGTCACGAAGGACGACGACCTCGTCGAACGCGAACGAGACCTTGTCGAACGCGACGGCTTGCGTCATGGAACGTGGATCGGCGGCGCCGCGTTGCGCGCGACGAGGCGCCGCTTGACGATCTCGACCAGGCACAGATAGGCCGCCGTCGCCGCCGCCAGGAACGCGAAGAATGCGACCGGCGGCACCACGCACCCGAGCAGCGGCGCCAGCGGCGTCGCCGGCAGCAGCAGTCCGACTGCGACAATGGCGAGCGTGGTGATCGCCAGCGGCCGGCTCGGACGGCTCGCCAGGGGACTGCCACTGGTCCGGATGACGAACAGCACGAGCGTCTGCGTCGCGAGTGACTCCACGAACCAGCCCGTGTGAAAGAGTGCGGCCGCGTAGGTCTGGTCAGCTCCCATGGCGCCGGCGAAGCGAATCGTGATTCCAGCAGGGGCCCCTAGGGCAAGGTGGTTGCACTTGAAGACGAACCACATCATCGCGTACGTGGTGTAGTCGAAGATCGAGCTGATCGGGCCAATGAAAAGGATGAACCTGGCGATCGTCCCCATGTGCCACGGCCGGGGCATGGCGGTCTGCTGGGCGCCCACGTTGTCCGTCGGGATGGGCACCTGCGAGAAATCGTAGAGC
>DASQHH010000213.1:0-4269 GCA_035632195.1 Vicinamibacterales bacterium | reverse complement strand
GCGAAGTCGACTGGCGCAACCGCGCGCAGTTCCTCGGCGTCGCCGCCGGCGCGATGCGCCGCGTCCTCCTCCATCACGCTGAAAAGCGGAATGCGCAGAAGCGCGACGGCGCGCGCGAGCGCGTCACGCTCGATGAAGAGCTCGCGGCGATCGAGCAGCAGTCGTCGGTCGACATCCTGGACCTCAATCGCGCGCTCGACAAGCTCGCGCAGCTGGACGCGCGGCAGGCGCAGATCGTCGAGCTGCGCGTGTTCGGCGGCCTGACCGTCGAAGAGATCGGCGAGGTGGTCGGCATCTCCCCCGCCACGGTGAAGCGCGACTGGAGCGTCGCGCGGCTCTGGCTGCGCCGCGAACTGGTGTGACCGACCGCTGGGACCGCGTCAAGCGGATCGTCGCCGACGCGCTCGAGATGGACGCCGCGGTCCGCCCCGCGTTTCTCGCCGACGCCTGCGGCACGGACGACGACCTGCGCGCCGAAGTCGTCTCGCTGCTCGCCGCCGACGATCCCGCCGGACGCTTCCTCGAGCCCGATCGCCATCCCGACCGCATCGGCTCCTACCGCATCGTGCGCGAAATCGGCCGCGGCGGCATGGGGACCGTCTACGAGGGCGCGCGCGCGGACGCGCAGTTCGAGCAGCGGGTCGCCATTAAAGTCGTCAAGCGCGGCATGGACACCGACGCGGTCCTCCGGCGCTTCGTCGCCGAGCGCCAGGTGCTGGCGCGGCTGCAGCATCCGAGCATCGCCCGGCTGTTCGACGGCGGCATGACCGCCGACGGCCGCCCGTACTTCGTGATGGAGTATCTCGACGCGAAGCCGATCACGACGTACTGCGACGAGCGGTCGCTCGGCTCGAACGCGCGCGTCGACCTCTTTGCTTCCGTCTGCGACGCGGTCGAGTACGCCCACAGCCACCTCGTGCTGCACCGCGACCTCAAGCCCGCCAACATCATCGTCGACGCGTCCGGAACGCCGAAGCTGCTCGACTTCGGCATCGCGAAGCTGCTGGACGAAACGGACCCGTCCGGAACGGTGACCGAGGTCGGCCATCGCGCGATGACGCCGAAGTACGCGAGCCCCGAGCAGCGGCGCGGCGATCCGCTGACGACGGCGAGCGACGTCTACGCGCTCGGGCTGCTGCTGCGCGAGCTCGTGCCCGATGCGGGACGCCGCGGCGACCTCGATCGCATCGTCCGCAAGGCGCTCGAAGAAGACGTCCGTCGGCGGTATCAGCGCGCGGGCGAGCTGGCCGAGGACCTGCGGCGCTACCGGGCAAGCCGCCCGGTGACGGCGAGGCCGTCCGGCTTTGGCTATCGCGCGTCGAAGTATGCCGCGCGCCACTGGCGCGCCCTCAGCGTCGCGGCGGCGTCTCTCGCCGTCGTTGTTGTCGCTGTCGGCAACGCGCTCATCGAGGGCCGGCGCGCGGATCGACATTTCCGTGAGGTCCGCCAGCTCGCCAACTCGTTTCTGTTCGAGTTCCACGACGCCATCGCGAAGTTGCCGGGTGCGACGCCCGCGCGGGAGCTCGTGCTGAAGCGCGCCGTCGAATATCTGGACAAGCTGTCCGGCGAGGCCGCGAACGACGTCGACCTCAAGCGCGAGCTCGCGGAATCGTACGAGCGCGTCGGCGAGGCGCAGGGACTCTATTACGACGCGAATCTCGGAAAAAATGGCGAAGCGGCGAGGAACCTGGAGAAGTCCATCGCGCTCTACCGCGACGTCGTCCGCGCGCGTCCGTCGGACGTCGGCGCTCTTGGCGAGATGCTGAACGCGATGGTCAATCTCGGCTCGGCGCTCAACGGGCTCGACCCGCCGAGGCGCGGGGCGATGTTCGACGAGGTCATCGCGCGGGTGCGGAGTAACCCGTCCGGATCGGATCCGCGGCTGCAGATGATGCTCGCGAACGCGCTCACCGGCCGCGCCGAGGATCTCATACGTGCGAAGAATCCCGCGGCGTCGCTCGAGGCGCGGAACGAAGCGGTCGCGATCCATACGAAGCTCGCGGCTCTCCGTCCACCGCATCCCGGCAGCGAGCGGCTGCTCTCAATCGGGTTGAAGCGGCGTGCATCGCTCTATCTGTCGAACCGTGACCTGGCACGTGCGCTTGCCGACCTCGACGCCGCGCGTGCCATCGACCAGCGGCACATCGACGCCGACGCCACCGACGCCGTGGCCAAGATCGATCTCGCGCTCGGCGAGAGCTACCGTGCCGCCGTACTGCAACGCACCGGCGACTTTGCCGGCGCGCTGGACGCCATCGAGCGGGCGCTGACCATCCGCCGGGCGATGCTCCAGGCCGACCCCCAGAACGCCCGGCTGCGTACCTTAGTGCAGGAAGACGAAGGCAAGCTGCCCGCTTTCGTTGACGCGCTGAGAAAGTCCGGCGCGCCGGAGGCTCTCATCCAGCGGGCCCAAGCTCTCGCTTCTCCCTCAGTCCTAAGCCCTTAGCCTTTCAGTTTCACAATTCACCTTCGCCCCGGCGCTGTATACTCCACCCATATTTTTGTCTCCGGGGGCCGCTTCCCCCGGAGGATGAGGGTGGAGGCGTAATGAATCGCTCGGCTAAAGCCATCGCGCTTCGCGCGGTGGGCACCACGGTCTGCGTTGGCGGCCTGCTCGTCGCAGCCGTCGCGCAGGCGCCGTCATTTCAGGTCGAACCGCTCTGGCCCAGGCCGTTCCCCGTCGAAAAGCACTGGATTCTGGGCTCGGTGACCGGCGTCGCCGTCGACGCCCGGGACCACATCTTCGTCGTCCATCGCGGCGTCGACTCGCTGCAGAACAACGAGAAAGGCCCGACGCTCGAGCCGTGGGCCAGCTCCTGCTGCTTCTCGGCCCCGCAGGTCCTCGAGTTCGACGCGAACGGGACGCTGGTCAACAGCTGGGACCCCAAGGGCGGCAGCGGATACGACTGGCCGACCAATCCGTCCGGTATCGCCGTCGACAGCAAGGGCAACATCTGGATCGGCAGCGGATTGATGCCGTCTGCCCTGCCTGCGGGACGCGGACGCGGTCCGGCGCCTGAAGGCGCAGCGGCGCGCGGCGGACGCGGCGATGCGGCAGCTCGCGGGGGGGCGGCGGCGGCGCAGGGCCGCGGCGGCCGCGGCGGGCCCGCCGGTCCTCCCCCGGCGGCGGACGCGATGGTCCTGAAGTTCGACAAGACCGGCAAGTTCGTCTCCCAGATCGGCAAGCGCGGCCAGACGGACGCCAGCAACAACGCGAACCTCGATCGTCCGCTCGGCATCGCCATCGATGACGCCGCGAACGAGCTCTACGTCGCGGACGATGGGCACAGCCGGATCGCGGTGTTCGACGCGAACAGCGGCGCCTTCAAGCGCGAGTGGAAGGCCAACGGCGAGCCGTTCAAGACGATCACCTGCGTCGAGCTGTCGAAGGACGGCATGGTCTACGTCTGCGACCGCAACAACGACCGCATCCAGGTGTTCGACAAGCAGGGCAAGTTCCAGAAGGAAGCCAGCGTCAGCAGCTCGACCAAGGGCGACGGCTCGGTGTGGGCGATCGCGTTCTCACGCGACCCGCAGCAGCAGTTCATGTACGTCGCCGACGGCCACGACAAGAAGGTCTGGATCCTCAACCGCAAATCGCTCGAGAGCGTCGGCAGCTTCGGCCAGGGCGGCCGTCTCGCCGGCGAGTTCTACGGTGTGGACGCCGTGGCGACCGACTCGAAAGGGAATGTCTACACGGGCGAGACGTACGAAGGCAAGCGCGTTCAGAAGTTCGACAAAAAGTAGGTGTGGCAGCAAGTCAGAAGTTGGAAGGCAGACGTCAAAGATCTTCACACTTCCTTCTGACTTCTGACTTCTGACTTGTAGTGTCAGAGACGAGGAGCCTATGAAACGGAATCTCTCTATCGGTATCACGCTGCTGGTTGCCTTCGTCGCGCTCGGCGTCGGACAGGTCGTCCTCGAGAAGCGCGCGGACGCGCAGATGAAAGCCGCGGGCAAGGTGCAGGTGCCGCGCTTCGAAGTCGACCCGACCTTCCCGAAGCCGATGCCCAACCACTGGTATCAGGGCATGTCGATCGGCGTCGGCGTCGACGCCAACGATCACGTCTGGATCATCCACCGCCAGGATTCGCTCGATGCGTCCGAAGCGGCGGCCGACGAAGGCACGGGCAGCTGCTGCCACAGGACGCCGCCGATTCTGGAATTCGATCAGGCCGGCAACCTGCTCCGGCACTGGGGCGGCAAGGATGGCGACGGCTATCAGTGGCCCGCGTCCAACCACGGACTCCAGATCGACGCGAAGGGCAA
>DASQHH010000212.1:0-6573 GCA_035632195.1 Vicinamibacterales bacterium | reverse complement strand
CGCGGCCGCGGCCGGACCCGCCGCCGGTTTCGGCGCCGGCGGCGCAGCGGGGGTTCCGCCCGGATTCGTCTCGTCAGCCATGCGTGTTATCCAATCACCTTCAGCGCTTCGAGCGCCGCTTCCCGGACTTTCATGCTCTTGTCGTGCTCGCTCAACGACTGCACCGAGGTCTTCAGCGTGCCGTCCTTGAGAATCGCCGCGGCGCGCAGGCCGCTGATCATCACATCCGCGATCGGATCCTGGTCCTCGTCGACGCGCACTTCGCGCTTGACGGTCTGCTCGACGTAAGGCCGATCCAGCATCTGCCGCACGATTCCTACGCCTTCATGATTGCCCTTGCGCGCGAGCGCCACGGCGGCGTTCCAGCGGACGTCGGCGACCGGGTCGTTGAGCGCCGTGCGCAGCGTCACCAGTTGCGCGTCGGCCGGCAGCGCGCCGAGCGCGTAGACGAGCATCTTGCGGACGCCGCCATCGTCGGACGCGTAGAACGGCTGCAGTTTCGGTACGACCGACGCGTCGCCGGACGCGCCGAGCGCCCAGATGGTGCTGATGTGCGCCTCGGCCATTTCCGGCGTCCAGCCGTTGAAGCGCGACATCGGGTCGGGCGTCCACGGCCGCTCCGGATCGTTCAGCGATTTGAGCAGGATCTCGACGGCCTCGGACGGGAGCGGTGGCTCGAGGCGCCCAATCGCGAGCGCCAGATACTTGCGCACGCGAGGATCGCCGGTCTTCGATTCGTCGAACGCCTTGATGAGATCGACGGCCAGCGCCTTGTCCGCGCGGGCCTTCGGGTCGTCCATCGCCTTGGCCAGCTCGAGCGCGGCCGGCCAGGCCCGCGTTTCGCCGCCGTTGCGGATTTCGGAGAGATAGTCGCGCGGCCCGCGGGTGTCGGCCAGCATCGAGCGGAACCCGATGTAGACGGCGGCCGTGATCGCAACGACCGTCAGCGGGATCAGAAAGAATTGAACGGCGAGAGCGGGCGCGGCAGCGAGAGGGTTTCGAGTCGCTTCTTCGCGCTCGACGAGTTTGTCCATTTATCCGGAAAAGAGGCGTCTCGGTCGACCGAGATCGCTGCAAGTTTTATCACCTGCATCCTTTACCGGTCAAGGCCGGGAGAGACAAACGCAGACGAAAGGCCGGCCCGACGGTGTCAGCGGGCCGTTGCTTCGGCGGCGCCGATGGTGTCGGTCGAGACGGGCTTGAGGAAGGGCATCATCGCGCGCAGCCGGACGCCCACCTGTTCCACGAGCTGGTTCTGCTCGACCTGCCGCTGCTTGGTGAACCAGGGGCGCCCCTTCTCGTTCTCGGCAATCCACCCCTTCGCGTAGGCGCCGGAGCGGATCTCCTCGAGCATCTTTTTCATCTCCTGCTTCGTCGCGTCCGTGACGATGCGCGGACCGCCGGTGTAGTCGCCGTGCTCGGCCGTGTCGCTGACCGAATAGCGCATGTAGTTCAGGCCGCCCTGGTAAATCAGGTCGACGATCAGCTTCAGCTCGTGGAGGCACTCGAAGTACGCAATCTCGGGCTGATAACCCGCATCGACGAGCGTCTGAAAGCCGGCCTTGATGAGCGCGCTGACGCCGCCGCAAAGCACCGCCTGCTCGCCGAACAGATCCGTCTCGGTTTCCTCGGCGAACGTCGTCTCGATGACCCCGGCGCGCATGACGCCGATGCCCTTCGCGTACGAGAGCGTCTTCTGACGCGCCGTGCCCGTCGCGTCCTGATGGACGGCGAACAGCGCCGGCGTCCCGGCGCCTTCGACGAAGAGCTCGCGCACGCGGTGGCCGGGCGACTTCGGCGCGACCATCGACACGTCGATGTCCGGCCGCGCCTTGATCCAGCCGAAGCGGATGTTGAAGCCGTGCGCGAACATCAGCATGTTGCCCGGCGCAAGGTTCGGCTCGATCTCCTCGCGATACACCTTCGCCTGCGCGGTGTCGGGGATGAGCACCATGACGACGTCGGCCCATTTCGCGACGTCGCGCACCTCGCCGACAGCGAGCCCCGCGGTCTGCGCCTTGGCGCGCGAGCGGCTCGTGGCCGGCAGCCCGACGCGGACGTCGACGCCGCTGTCCTTCAGGTTCAGCGCGTGCGCGTGCCCCTGCGATCCGTACCCGATAATCGCGACCTTTTTCCCCTGGATGATGGAGAGGTCGGCGTCCTTGTCGTAGAACATCGTCGCCATGTCGTCCCTTCGCCGGGCCCTAAAGGGCCCGGCCTACACCGGCCATTTACACGGATCCGTGACTGACGTCGCCTCGGGTCTCGCCGGGGCTCGCCGCGTGCGGCAGCGGCGCGCGCTTCGTCGTCCCGTGGATGCGGCGCGCCATAGAGACGCGGCCGGTCCGCACCATCTCGACCACGCCGTACGGCCGCAGCACTTCGAGCAGGCTGTCAATCTTGTCCTCGGTCCCCGTCGTCTCGATGACGAGCGACTCGGGGCTGACGTCGACGATGCGGGCGCGGTAGACGTCGACGAGCTGCATGACGTGCGTGCGCGCTTCGCCGGTCGCCGCCACTTTGATCAGCGCGAGGTCGCGCGCGATCGCCGGCTCGTGCGTGATGTTCTCGACGCGCCGCACCGGCACCAGCTTGTAGAGATGCGCTTCGAGGCGCCGCGCGCCGTACTCGTCGGTGTCGACGACGACGGTCATGCGCGAGATGCCGGGCGTCTCGGTGTGGCCGACCGTCAACGACTCGATGTTGAACGCGCGGCGGCGGAACAGCGACGCGACGCGGTTCAGCACGCCGGGTTTGTTATCCACGTAAACGGCGAAGGTATGGACCATGATTAATCTGCCGCTGTCTCGACGATCGGCGACGGCCTCCGGATCATCTTGTGGAGATCCGCGCCGGCCGGGACCATCGGGTACACGGAGTCTTCCTGCTCGACCTGGAAATCAATCAGCGCCGAGCGCTTCGAGCGCCGCGCGGACTCGACGGCGCCGGCCACATCACTGCGCTTCGTCACCGTCGCGCCGGCGATGCCGTACGCCTCCGCCAGTTTCTGGAAATTCGGATTAACGAGCGGCGTCGCGGCGTAGCGCTTCCCGTAGAAGAATTCCTGCCATTGCCGCACCATGCCGAGGTAGCCGTTGTTGATGATGGCGATGTTGATGTCCAGGTTCTCCTGGGCGATCGTCGCCATTTCCGCCGACGTCATCTGGAAGCCGCCGTCGCCGACGACGACCCACACCTCGGCATCCGGACATGCGACCTTCGCGCCAATCGCCGCCGGCAGCGCAAACCCCATCGTCCCGAGTCCGCCCGACGTGATGAGCGTCCGCGATCGATCGTGCTTGTAGTACTGCGCCTCCCACATCTGGTGCTGCCCGACGTCGCTGACCACGACGGCGTCGCCGCCGGTGAGGCGCCAGATGTCGTTGATAACGTGCGCAGCGTACAGATGGCCGTTGTCCGGCAGATTCTGGATGTCGCGGACCGCGGAGTCGCCCTTCAACGCGTCGATCCGCGCCATCCACGCGGTGCGGTCGCCCTTGCCGACCATCGGGATCCACTCCTGCAGCGCCATTCGCAGGTCTTTCGCGATCGCGACGTCGACGCGGACGTTCTTGTTCAACTCCGCGCGGTCGATGTCGACGTGAATCTTCTTCGCCGCCGGCGCGTACGTCGTCAGGTTGCCGGTGACGCGGTCATCGAACCGCATGCCCAGGGCGATCAGCAGATCGGCTTCCTGGATGGCGTGGTTGACCCACGATTCGCCGTGCATCCCCATCATCCCGAGGTTGAGCGGATGCGAGGCGGCCACGCCGCCGATGCCGAGCAGCGTCACGGCGATCGGAATGTTCCCGCGCTCTGCGAACTGCAGCACCTCGTGCTCGGCGCCCGACAGCATCACGCCGTGGCCGGCGAGGACCAGCGGCCGTTCCGACGCGTTGATCAGATCAATGGCGTCCCGCGCCGTCCCGTCGCCCGGCAGCGCGTCGTCGTCGGCTTCGAAGATTTCGGGCTCGGCGGCGTTCCAGTTCACGTCACAGCTGCCCTGCTGCGCGTCCTTGGTGATGTCGATCAGCACCGGACCCGGGCGTCCGGATCGCGCGACCGCGAACGCTTCGAACACGGACGCCGCAACGTCCTCCGCGCGCGTCACGAGGTAGTTGTGCTTCGTGATCGGCAGCGTGATGCCGGTGATGTCGCATTCCTGGAACGCGTCGGAGCCGATCAACTTGCTGCCGACTTGTCCCGTGATGCAGACGATCGGCGAGCTGTCCATCATCGCGGTAGCGATGCCGGTGACCATGTTCGTCGCGCCCGGCCCGGACGTCGCCACGGCAACGCCGACCCGCCCGCTCGCGCGCGCGTAGCCGTCCGCCATGTGGGTCGCGCCCTGCTCATGCCGCACGAGGATGTGGCGGATGGGGTACGCGAGCATCGCGTCGTACGCGGGAAGAATCGCGCCGCCGGGATACCCGAACACGTCGGTAATCCCCTCGCGCACGAGCGCTTCCCACAGGATTTGGGCGCCGGTCAGCTTCATCCCGTTACCGCTCCTGTCGATGCCGACGACACCATCCGCGCGTATTTCGCCATCACGCCGCTGGCGTACCGGGGCGCCGGCGCCTTCCAGTCGGCCAGCCGGCGTCTGATCTCTGTATCGGCCACTTCGAGCTCCAGCTTCCGGGCGGCCACATCGATATTGATGGTGTCGCCCTCGCGGACGGCTGCAATCGCGCCGCCGCGCGCCGCTTCGGGCGCGATGTGGCCCACCGACATGCCCCGAGTCGCCCCCGAGAACCGGCCGTCGGTGATCAGCGCGACTGACTCGCCCAGGCCGCTGCCCGCGATGGCCGCCGTCACGGCCAGCATCTCGCGCATGCCGGGTCCGCCGCTCGGTCCCTCGTAGCGGATGCCGACGACGTCGCCGGACTTGATGCGCTGATGCTGCACGGCATCGAAGGCGGCCTCCTCGCTGTCGAATACGCGGGCCGGACCGCGGTGCGTCAGCCGTCCGGTGCCCGACACCTTCATCACGGCGCCGTCAGGCGCGAGCGAGCCGCGGAGGATGACGAGCCCGCCGCTCGACTTCAGCGGCTGGTTCAGGGCGCGGACCACTTCCTGCCCCGGCGTCTCCCGCGCCGTCACGGCGGCCTCGGCCGCCAGCGTGCGGCCGCTGACCGTAGGCGACGCGCCGTTCACGTATCCGCCCTCGGCGAGCCGCTTCGCGACGAGCGCGCTGCCGCCGGCGGCGTGGAGATCCGTGGCGACGAAGCGGCCCGAGGGCTTGAGGTCCGCGAGCAGCGGCACCTTCGCGCTGATGCGATCGAAGTCCTCGAGCGAAAGCGCGATGCCGGCTTCGTGCGCGATCGCGATGAGGTGCAGCACGGCGTTGGTCGATCCGCCGGTGGTCGCGACCGACGCGATGGCGTTCTCGAGCGCCGTTCTCGTGATGATGTCGCGCGGACGGAGGTTCTTCTTCACCAGCTCCATGACGCGCTCGCCCATCGCGCGCCCGACCGCCGCCTTCTTCGGATCGTTGGCCGGAACGCTGCCGCTGCCGAGCGCGGCGATGCCGAGGAACTCGGACGCGATGGCCATCGTGTTCGCGGTGAACTGGCCGCCGCACGCGCCAGCGCCGGGACACGCGGCGTCCTCGAGCGCGCACAGCTCGGCGTCGCTCAGCGTGCCGGACGCGTTGGCACCAACCGCCTCGAAGACGTCCTGGATGGTGACGTCCTTGTCGTGCCAGCGGCCGGGTGCGATCGACCCGCCATAGAGCGCGACGCCTGGAATGTTCAGCCGGGCGAGCGCCATCACGCCGCCGGGGATCGTTTTGTCGCACCCGACGAGGACGACGAGGCCGTCGAAACCGTTGCCGCGGGCGACGAGCTCGATCGAGTCGGCGATGACTTCGCGGCTGACGAGCGACGTGCGCATCCCCTCGCTGCCCATCGTGATGCCGTCGGAGATCGAGACGGTGTTGAACTCCATCGGCGTCCCGCCGGCGGCGCGGATGCCGTCCTTCACGTGCGCAGCCAGCTCGCGCAGGTGGTAATTGCAGGGACCGATCTCGATCCACGTATTGGCGACGCCGATGAGCGGCTTCTTCAGGTCCGCGTCGGTGAAGCCGACGGCCTTCAGCATCGCGCGCGCGGGCGCACGGCTCGGGCCGGTCGTCAGTGGATTGCTCACAGCTGCCGCTCTCCCGCGACTTCGAAGGGATCGGGCAGCCAGCCCTCGTGCGACTTCCAGCTCGAGTACGACCCGAGAATCCGCAGCGTCGGCGCGAACTCGGCGAGGTGCTGCAGCGCGCGCGCGCATTTCAGCTCGTCGCGCGCCGAGGCAAGGTCCGCGTAGAACAGGTATTCCCACGGCCGGCCAGGAATCGGCCGCGACTCGAGCTTGGTCAAGTCGACGCCGCGCAGTGCGAACACGCTCAGCGCCTTGAACAGCGACCCGGGCTCGTTCGGCAGCGAGAAGACGATGGTCGTCTTGTCGGGCGGGGTGTCGGTCAGCGGCCGCCGGCCGATGACGATGAAGCGGGTGATGTTGTCGTCGAAGTCCTGGATGCCGGAGGCGAGCGGCACGAGGCCGAAGAGCTCGCCGGCGCGCGCC
>DASQHH010000211.1:0-1525 GCA_035632195.1 Vicinamibacterales bacterium | reverse complement strand
GCTGGCGGCGGCCGGAGTCGCACGTCCGCGAAACGATTCATCATGGCATTTCAATGTCATGGTCCGACGACGGTCCGGCCTCCCGTAGCGGCCCGGCTTCGGGGGCCCCCAGCAAACGCCGACGGTGGCTAATTTGACAGAGTCACACTCCTGTAGCGGCATTTCGCGATCGGTCTGACCTTCGTTGCGATCGGTACCGAGATTCGATGGCCTCCCACCTTCGCTGATGCCGTTCGTTGATGCGTGCGACGAGTGCCTCCTTTCCCTCCGGTTTGCGCGGCAACGTTTCCTTCAGCATTTCCACGATGTCGCGCGGTGACAGCAATTCAAGAGTCGGAGTCCGCGCGACGCGCTGCTCGGCGATGAACAGCATCGCCACCATCACCATCGCGACGTGATGATGCCATGCGCGCCATCCGAGCGCCTGATAATCCGCGAGTCCGCATTCGCCCTTGGCATCCTCGAAGGTACGCTCGACCCAGTAGCGTTGACCCTGCATCCGGGCCAACCGGAGCAATGGCGTATCCATCGGCGCATTGCTCAGGCTGTACTTAATTGTTTTCGGCGATCCGATCTCGCGTCTGACAATCAGATGCCAGCGCCGCGCGCGTGGTTCCTCGCCGTTCCATACCCAGATGCGCCGATGCGCGATGTCCACGCGGAGTTCGCCTCGGGTGCTGTCGCGAAGCGTGTGGCGGGTCCAGTCCCGGCGGCGAAACCGACGGACCAGGTCTTCCACGGTGACGGACGCTCGCGCGGCAAGCTGCTTCGTCGGCGGGCGTCCTCGACCGCTCGTCGGTTCAGGAACATGCAAACCGGGGTCCTTCGTCCAGACCCGTTGGTCTCGTGGCACGTCGGCGACGAATATCTCTTTCGCGTCGTCGAGCGCGCGAAGGAAGGCCGGGTCTTTGCCATATCCGGCGTCGACGCCGACCCATGCGAACCGCATGCCCCTGGCTCGCGCCTGACGCACGATGTCCAGGGCGTGTTCGGTTTTTGTCGTCAGTTCACGCGCGGCCTCGGGAATTCCGGCCAGCTCGCATCGGTCCGGATCATCGATCCAGCTCTTCGGCAGATAAAGCCGCATGTCGACCGGCGTGTGACGCCGCCCGTCGGTCAGCACGCCGAACACCGCGACCTGACAATTATCCACTTTGCCCAGCCGGCCACTCCATTGCCGGGCGACGCCCACCGAACGATCCCCTTGTTTGGGGAAGCTGCTTTCATCAATGATCAGGCAACTGGTCGGCTGGCCGCCCAGCAGGCGGTCGGCGTCGGCCGCGACCTGGGCCACCACCGGCTCATGATCCCATGGCGAATTGCTGATGAAATGCTGGAACTGCTGTGCACAGCCGTGTTCAACCACGGCGGCCATCGACTCGAATGTGCAATCGTCCGCTGGCGCGAGGCCGCGCGGGTAGCGATGCGCGACAGCGGCGTTGTCGCGTCCACGGGTCCGAAACAATCCACCGTAGCGGTCGAGTGCCCCGTTGAACGCGCTGGCGACCTCGTCCACCAACGATGC
>DASQHH010000210.1:0-2442 GCA_035632195.1 Vicinamibacterales bacterium | reverse complement strand
TCCGGGGTGACAACGAGGGCGCGGTCGCACGCGTTGTGGCTGACGTGCGGCGCGAACTGCAGTCGCTCGGCGACATCGAGCTCGTCGCGTCGCCCGACGCCACGCGCATGATCCGGATTGTGGTCGCGGGCGGCTCCCCGTTCTGGGCCGCGTCGACGCTGGTCACCGAGCGCTACGACCGCGAGACGCTGATGGTGCTCGGCATCGAAGACGACGACACCGCCAACAAGATGATGTCGCTCCAGATCGTGAACGACCACCAGGTGGTGACGGGCACCGACGTGAGCGACGTGGCCAAGCGGCTCGTCGCGACGCTGAACGGCGGGATTCTTACGCGGCTGCGCCGCTGAGGTCGGCGGGAACGAAGACGTAGTTCGACAGCGCGATGTCGCCGTGAACGCCGAATTCGGCGACCGGGGTCGGCGTCCCGTCCATGATGCGGTGGATCGCGTATCGCTCGCCGACGAGCAGCGCCTGCAGCTGGTCCTGCCGGGCCTTGCGGGCCTTCCCTTCCGGCGTCGCCGGATCGTAAACCGGTAGCACCTCGCACAGGACGATCGGACGATGCGTCCTGATGGTCCCGAGCAGCCCGCGCATGACGTCGAGCTCCCCGCCTTCGACGTCGATTTTGACGATGCCGATCTTCTCCAGCCCGAGCGGCTTCAGCACCTCGTCGCCGGCGTGAACGGAGACTGGCTGCGCGCCCGAGTACCGCGCGCGCGGCCTGAAGTCGGCGACGATGCTCGCGGAAGGGTCGGTTTCGGCTTTCGAGAACAGCAGGACGACATCGGACGAGGTCGACAGGCCGACCGGGAAGAGGGTGACGTTGCGATAGCGATTGACGCGAATCAGTTCACGACAGTAGTGACACGCCGCTGCATTGGGCTCGAAGCCGATGTACGGACGGTCGGGCTCGACCGCGCGGACTTTGATGAGCGTCTGTCCGAGATTCGCACCCACGTCGATGAAGGCGCCGGGCCGCTGCGACATCAGCTGCGCGAGCAGCGTCAGCATCCACGGCTCGTCACCGCGGATGAGTTGGATGCCCTCGCCTTTGATCAGTGGAACGATCACGGGCCGGCCGCCCAGCCGGCCCGACACGGTGAAGTTGAATCGCCACAGCAGGTTCGCGCGCTGAAGCAGCGTCAGCGCAGCGCGCGCCGCGCGTCCGCGCGGACCGCTGAGCAGGCCGTCCGTATTCGATTCGCGGCGTCCGTCGGCGGCCGCTGCGTGCCGACCCTCGAGCGCGGCCTCGACGTCGCGCAGCTGGGCAACAGAGACAGCACCGGACACAGAACTCGAGCTGAGCACGCTTCATGCCACAGCCCGAGCGTTCAGAGTGATTTACGGCGTGTTGAGCGCCGCGCGGAAATTGTCCCACGTGACGGTGCCGGGCGACGTCACTGCCTCGGAGGTTCCGGCTTTCAGCTCGCATCGCAGGGCGGACGCGTTCACCCCGCTGCTCCAGGCTTCGCGATGGCGCTCGGTCCAGGTGCCGGGCGCGCCGTTGTTGTTCGGCGCGGTATCGAAGACGACTTCGTTGAGACCGGTCGAGGAGTTGTACTCGCGGCGGATCCGCAGGAACTGGTGTGCGGTCGCGCTGTACGGCAGGCTGACGAGCTCCGTCTTGGTTCCTCCGACTCGCTTTTCGATCACGAGGGCATTCCCCGACTCGTACCAGCGATAGTAGTTGTTGGCGTCGCTGCCGACCGCGAACATCGCGTACGCCGTCGTCGCGGTGTTCGGCGCGGTGACGAGTTGCGCGTAGGCGGAGCCGTTGCTCGACAAGTCGTACGCCTTGGTGCTGATGCCGTTGTAATGCACGCCGGCCACGCCGCTCTTCAGCGCGCCGATCTTCAGACCGCCGCTCGCCGCCAGGCCGATCGTCGTGTCCTGAGTGCCGGTGAACACACCGTACGGCCACAACGTCCGGTTCAGCGACGAAAATGCGTCCGACATGACCGTCGACTCACCCGTGGCCGTCGGCGCCGGCGCCGGGGCGGAGGGTCCGCCCGAGACGTTGAACGTCGCAACCACCGGACGATGGTCGGAGTCTTTCGTGTCGGCGGGGACCGAGATGGAGGACAGGGACGTTTTGCTCGAGCCGAACCAGTAATCGATGCGTGTCGACACCGACGGATTGGTGTGCGTGTAGCCTGAGCCCGAACCGCCGGCGGCCCCCTCCTCGGTGTAGGCCTGCTGCATCTCGAGAATCGGCGTCGTGCCTGGGTGCGCGTTGAAATCGCCGCCAACCAGCTGAGGTCCGGAGAAGCTCGCCGCCCAGGCCTTGAATGCCGTGACGAAGACGTTCCGGGACGTCGCCGCATCGTTCAGCGCCGGCAGGTGAACGACGAACACGTTGGCGGTCGTTCCGTCGCTGAGGGCGACCTCCATGCGGATGACGGCGCGCGCGACCCGGTAGTCGTCCTTCGCCCAGATTTC
>DASQHH010000209.1:0-1736 GCA_035632195.1 Vicinamibacterales bacterium | reverse complement strand
TGTCCCATGTATGACTGGGCCGTTTCATGACCGGCCAAGACTCGGGGCCGGACGGAGGCCGCCCCCACACCACACATGGATGAGCGGATGATCGCCCCCGAATAGGACAAGCGTTCTGTGCCAGGATTTGTAAGCGTTTGCCCTCAAGTCCTCGCCGGCTTACGCTTACGCCCATGAAAAACGCATTCGGCAGGCTATTCGTCGCTTCCGCGGTCCTGGCGTCCAGCATCGGCGCCCAAACCATCGACCCACGGCTGTATTCGGCGCTTACCTGGCGCAACCTCGGCCCCTTCCGCGGCGGCCGCACTGCGGCGGTGAGCGGCGCTATCGGGCAGCCGGGCGTGTTCTATATCGGGCTCCCGGCGGCCGGCGTGTGGAAAACGACGAGCGCGGGCGCGACCTGGTTCCCGATCTTCGATTCGATCAAGGACGTGTCGTCGATCGGATCGGTCGAGGTGGCGCCGTCGGATCCGAACGTCGTATACGTCGGCACCGGCGACATCATCACCGGCGGTTCGATCAACGAGGGGAACGGCGTCTACAAATCGACGGACGCCGGCAAGACCTGGCGACACCTCGGGCTCGACGCGACGAAACAGATCCCGTCGATGTCCGTCGATCCCCACGACCCGAACGTGCTGCTGATCGCCGCGCAGGGGAACGTGCACGAGAAGACCCGCGACCGCGGCGTATATCGCAGCACCGACGGCGGGGCGACATGGACTCAGACACTGTTCGTCGACGACAGCACCGGCGCGCAGAAAATCGCGCGGGCATTCGATACGCCGAACACGGTCTTTGCATCGACTGTGGCCCACTACACGCCGCCCGCGCCACCAGGTGGCTTTGGAGGCGGGGGCGGCGGTCGTGGCGGCCCGCAGACCGGACCGACGAGCACGAAGCTGTTCAAGTCGACCGACGGCGGAGCGACCTGGAAGGAGATCACCGGTGGCGGCCTCCCGGGGCGGCTCACCGGAAAGATGTGGGTCGCCGTCGCCAACAACACGAACGGGCAGCGCGTGTTCGTGATCGGCGACTGGGGTCTGTATCGGTCCGACGACGGCGGCGCGACGTGGCACCAGATGGCCGCCGACGATCAGAGAATTCGCAACGGCCAGGGCGGCTACAACTGCGGTGTCTACGTCGACCCGCAAAATCCCGACCTGGTCTACACACTCAACACCGCCAGCTACGTGTCGCGCGACGGCGGCAAGACGTTCACCGGCTTCAAGGGCGCGCCGGGCGGCGACGATCCGCAGCAGATGTGGATCGACGCGACGAACGGCCAGCGAATGCTCTTCGGCTACGACCAGGGCGCGATCGTCTCGCTCGACGGCGGCGGCACGTGGAGCTCGTGGTACAACCAGTCGACCGAGCAGATCTATCACCTCTCGATCGACAACTCGTCGCCGTATTGGGTCTATGGTACGCAACAGGACGCAGGCGCCATCCGCACGCGTGTCCGCGGCAACCTTGGCGCGATCACGCCGCTCGATTGGAATCCCGTGTCCGGCTGGGAGTGGGGCACGATCGTCCCCGACCCACTCGATAACAACACGGTGTACGCCAGCGGCTCCGGCATCCTCCGCATCTCGTATCCGAGCGAACAGTGGATCAACGTGAGTCCGGCGGTCGAGACGTCGCGCCAACTGCGTACGACGAGCGATCAGCCGATCGTGTTCGCGCCGTGGAACAAACACATGCTGCTTGCCGCCTTCCAGTCGGTCTGGTCGTCG
>DASQHH010000208.1:0-3045 GCA_035632195.1 Vicinamibacterales bacterium | reverse complement strand
CGCTCGGATTGGTCGCGTTGTTGCTCACGATCACCGGTGTGTACGGCGTCGTCGCGTATGTTGTGGCGCAACGCACGCGCGAGTTCGGCGTCCGGCTCGCGCTTGGTGCCACTCCCGTCGCCGTCATCGCGCTCGTCCTCCGCCAGCTACTGAAGATCGCCGTCGTCGCGGTGGCGGCCGGCGCGCTGGCGGCCCTTGGCGTCTCTCGATACATCGCATCGCAGCTCGCGTTCGTCGACGCTTACAGCATCGGAGGTTATGCGACGGGCATCGGCGCGGTGTTGTGCTCGTGTGTTCTGGCGGCCTATCTCCCTTCGCGTCGGGCCGCCACGATCAGTCCAGTCGAAGCACTCCGCGCGGATTCCTGACTTCATCGGCGTTGGCGGCACTTGCTCTGCGCCAGGCAGTCGCCGTGATCAGGTGCCCGACCGCGACGGAGATCAGAGTTGTCGAACGACGTCCTTGGCCGCGACGGCGAGGAAATCCTCGCCCGGGTTGATGTACTCATCTTTTTCGGCGCCGTACTGCCGCTCGTAGAGCTGGCGGTAGCGGCCGCCGAGAGCGATGAGCTGGGCATGTGTGCCGCGCTCGACGATCTCACCATTCTCGAGCACGAGGATTTGGTCGGCGCTCTCGATCGTCGACAGGCGGTGGGCGATGACGAACGTCGTGCGGCCGTGGCGGAGCGACTGCAAGCCGTCGCGGATCATCGCTTCGCTCTCGCTGTCGAGGCTCGAAGTGGCCTCGTCGAGGATGAGGATTCGCGGATCGGCGAGGATAGCACGTGCAATGGCGACGCGCTGTCGCTGCCCGCCGGAGAGCTTCACGCCGCGCTCGCCGACGACGGTGTCGTACCCCTTCTCGAAGCGGTCGACGAACTCGTCGCAGTGCGCGATGCGGGCGGCGGCGCGCACCTCCTCCTCCGTCGCACCGGGCTTGCTGAACGCGATGTTCTCCCGCACGGTGCCGTCGAACAGGAAGTTGTCCTGCATCACGACGCCGACGTGGGAGCGGTAGTCGCGCAGCTTGACGTTAGCGATGTCGTGGCCGTCGACCAGAATGCGACCGCTCTTCGGATGGTTGAACGCCATGACGAGCCCGATGAGCGTGCTCTTGCCGCCGCCGCTCGCACCGACGAGCGCCGTGGTGGAGCCGGCCTCGGACGCGAACGATACGTGCTTGAGGACCGGCACGTCGGGGACGTACTCGAAGCTCACGTCCTGGAATTCGACCCGGCCGTTGACGTCCGACACCGTCTCCTTCGACGCGTCAGCTTCGTCCTCGGTCGCCATGGCGCGAATTTCGGCTATACGATCGAGACCGGCGAACGCCTCGCTCACCTGAGTGCCGATGGACGCGATCTGCACCAGCGGGGCCGCCATGACGCCAATGAAGAACACGTAGCTGAATAAGGCACCAAGCGTCATCGAGCCGTTGAGGACCGAGCGGCCGCCGATGACGATCAGCAGGACGCCGATGAGCCCGGTCAGCACGGCCGTGCCGGCACCGACGGCCGATGTACCGGTGATCGTTGCCGCGACGTTGCGAAACAGCTTGTGCACGCCGCGGGCAAACACGAGGCGTTCGCGCGGCTCGGCCACGTAGATCTTGACCAACCGCACACCGCCAATCGTCTCCGTGAGACGACCCGTCACCTCGGCGTTGATGACGTTGCGCTCGCGAAACAACGGGCGGAGGCGCTTGAAGGCGGTCGTCATCATGATACCGAAGCCGATCAGCAAAACGAGCGTTGCACTGGTCAACTTCCAGTTCAGAAAGAACAGGATGCCCACCGCCATGATCGCCGTGAGCACGCTGCCGACGAGCTGAATGAGTCCCGTGCCGACGAGGTTGCGGACCCCTTCGGCGTCGGTCATCACGCGGGAAATCAGCACCCCGGTCTTGGTGGAGTCGAAGTACGACACGGGGAGCCGCAGCACGTGCGCCTGCACCCGTTTTCTCATTTCCGTAATCGCGCGCTGCGCGGCGATGCTGACGACTTGCGACAGCGCGAACGACGTTCCGCCCTGAATCAGCGTCGCGGCGATCGCCACCGCGGCCAGGGGCATCAGCAGGTCTTCGCGGTGCTTTCCGATCACGTCGTCGATCAGGAACTTGGACGTGTACGGGAGAACCAATCCGGTGACGCGGTTTACAACCATCAAGGCGAGCCCGACGGCGAGTGACGTACGGTGCTCGCCGATGAGTTCCTTGGCTTCCTTCCATGCGCGGGTCTTGTCGTACTTGGCCATGGCTATCAATATAGCGGCGTGACGCTTACGCCCTTGCCGGGGTTAGAGGTGTTATGAGAATATTGATGGCGTTCCGCTGGGCCGCGGCGCTTCTCGCCGGCACGATCGGGTCCGGGCTGGTCGCGCAGACTCCGGCGGCCGATACGACGGCGAAGCCCAAGAACTACGCGTACCGCTACCGCCTCCTGGGCGTCTACGACGCGGCGTCGGGGGACCCCGTCGAAGGAGCGGAAGTCAGCGACGTTCTGAATGGGAACAAGGCGCTGACGACGAAAACCGGAACCGTGAGTCTGATGTTCCTCCCCGAGGGCGGAACGCTCGTCCGGATTCGAAAGGTCGGGTATGAACTCCAAACGATGACGGTCGCTATCTCACCGGCCGATACGACACCGATCACCGTCATTCTCAGCCACACGACCGCAACGACGCTCGAACCGGTGGTGGTCAGGGATTCCGCGCCGAAGTACATCGGCTCAGGCCTGCGTGCGTTCGAAGAGCGAATGAAGCAGGGCTTCGGCCACTTCGTCACGGAGAACCAGTTCCGAGCGGACGATGGAAAGCCTCTGGCGAACATCATCCTCTCGCACGTGCCTGGGCTGATGCGAACGAACGGCCCGCATGCCGAGTCGTATCTTGTCTCGTCGAGAAAACCGTGTACCGGGAACGCGCTGGCGGGGTGTCGCCAGCCGAACTGCTACGTATCGGTGTTCCAGGACGGCATCAAAATCTATGACGCGGCGATGCCGAAGACGCCGCCGCCGGATTTTGCGCGGATGGACGGGCTGCAGTACGC
>DASQHH010000207.1:0-3371 GCA_035632195.1 Vicinamibacterales bacterium | reverse complement strand
ATGCTGAATGGACTGCCGCCCGGTCTGACCGTCGTCCACGTCCGACCGTTGGTGGTTTCCTGTTCGAACGCGATCCGCCTGGCTTGATTCTCGGGTGTGAGCTCGGCGTTGAACGCGTCAACCAGTTTCTTGAGCGAGCTGTCGATGACCGGCGGATTGTTCGCGAGGCTCGTCATGATCCATGCGGGGCCGGTCGTCGAGAATCCCGTCAACGCGACGGCGGTTTCGGTGCCCCATGCGGCGGTGAGGTTCTCCACGAAACCGGGACCGAGTTTGTCGTCGAGCGACGACATGCCCCGGTCGAACGATCCGGGCGCGGGCGTATGGAAGAACGCGTTCGGCTCCGACTTCGTGATCTGCGCACCCAGTTCCTGGAACAGCTCCAGCGGCTCGCGCGTCGACAGGTAGCCGGCGGCGAGCGCGTCGGCCGGCAGATACTCCGCCGCGCCGCCGGAGCCGGCGTCTGCGAGCCACGATCCCAGTCCCGTCCGCTGCCCTTGGAAGGCGAGCGTCACTTCGTTCTCTTCCGCGCCGGCGGGTGCGCGCTGCTCGACGAAGATGTACTTCATCCCCACCATGCCGGCCAGCTTGACGGGAGGAGCATCCCCTTCGCCGGCGCTCGCAACGATCGTCTGCGCGTCGATGCCCATGAGCCAGCCGACGCCGCGCTGGTATTGCTGCGCGAGGACCTGCGCGAACGGCGACGCGGCGCCCTGGCCGAGGTGGGAGAGCGCCCACGACAGCTGCTCGGCCGAGCTCGAGACGATCATCAGGTCGTCGGACACCGAATACGGCGGCGCACCGGACTCGCCGGTCGCGGCAACGACCGCCGCGAGCGCGCTCGCGAGCTCGGCGCGTTTGCCTGGCTGTACCTTCGCCATCACGAAGGGGCCGTGGTCCTTTTCTCCCGGAACGACACTGACGCAGAACACGATCTCTTCGCCGAGCAGCGGATTCAGCGACTGAATGCGGCTGACCATGTCCTTCAGCTTCTGTCCCGTCTCGGAGTTCCACCACGCGTTGAACGTCGCGTTCGTCGCCGATTGTTCCTCGGCCAGCGCCATGGCGCGATCGATCGTGATGCCGGGATTGGGAACCGTGCCGTAGACGACGGCGCCGGCCGGCAGCTGCGAGAGCAGCGTGGCGTTGGTCCGCATCGGGGAAGGGAAGGCCGCGAGCCCTTTGTCGATGTTCGCGAACGACGCCAGCAGCTCCAGGTATTGGCGCGCGTCGGGACTCCACGCGACGGCGTCTGCAACCGAGGACGCGAGCGCCGGCATCGAGGCCGCCTGCTGGCCAGGCTTGAGGAGGTACTGCTTTCCCGGCTGATTGACGGCGACCGATCCTTCGACGACCGACACGACCGAGCCGCCCATCCCGGCGGACACGGCGAAGACGGTGCCCTTTACCGACGCGATCGAATCGTGCGTCAGCACACGCAAGTGACCGCGGCGCTGTTTCGCGGCCTGGACGATGATGTCGCCGCGCTGCAGATGGATGGACTGGCCGCTCCAGGCCGCGGTGACGTAGAGCTCGGTGCGCTGGTTGACGTCGACGGTCGAGCCGTCCGCGAGGCGCAGCACCACGTGCGCGCCCGGGCCCGTGCGGACTGTTTCGTGTTCGCCGACGGCGGCGTTCGCCGCGAGGCCAGCCTCTACGCTCGTCTCTTCCGCGAGCCGGTAGACGCCGCCGTGGGCGGACACGACCGTAGCGCGCGGGCCGCCCGGCGCCAGCCACGCATCGATGCTGTCGAGTCCGAGGTAGACGATCGAGAGGAACAGCGCGGCTGCCGCGGCCAGCCATCCGCGCCGTATCCAGCGCGAGGCAGAGGTTGAGCGCACCGGCATCGCGACGACCGTCCGCTCACCCTTCATGCCGGCGATTCGCGCGCGGCACGCGGAGCAGCGGCTCAGATGGTCCTGCACCAGCATCCGTCGGCTCTCGCTCAACTCGCCGGCGAGATAGGCGGAGAAGTCCTGCTGGAATTCCGCACACCCCAACGTTTTCCACACTCGTGCGCGCGCGGCGTCGAGCCTGCCGACGTCCACGGGTTCCGCGGTCATCTCCTGGAGAGCCTGCTCGAGTCGGTCGTCCGGCATTGCCTTGCTCCTTGCCTGTCATAACGCACCAGGGAGTGGCTGATTACAGAGCGGTCCGCTTAGGGTCGGAAGTGCGCTCCTCTCCGGGTCCTGCCGATACCAGTGGTGGGGGGGTGGCTATGAAGGTCCGTCGAACGGCTTGCAGCGTGGCAGCACTGCTGTTGTTGACGGGTTTCGCCTTGGCGCAGGACCCGCGGGTCGCGGTATTCGAGGCGTACAACGCCGCGCGGACCTACGAGGACGTCAAGCCGCTGGTATCCGCCGTTCTGGCGCAGCAGTACGCGGCGGTCGCGTCCAGGGATCCGCGGCGGGTTGAAGAGATTCTCCTGAAACAGCAGCTGGCGTCGTATCGCTCGCGCATCGTCGACGTCGATGGCGCCCGCAGCTTTCTCGTGCTGGAACACGTCCAGCCGAAAGTGGGTCACGATTCGACTTCACAGGCGTATCTGCTGACGAAGAGCGCCGCCGGCGCCTGGACGCTGGCGAACAGGATGCTGCCCGATTCGATCATGAAGAGCCTGTGGTTACGCGACTTCCGGCCGGCCGAGTTCGCCCGGCCGGCGAGCTGCAGTTTCGACGGGCGGGAGTTCCCGACGCGCAGCGTACTGGCGATCCGCCGGGAAGAGTCAATCGAAGTCTCGCTATACCCGTTCGAGTTCACGCAGGCCGACTTGCAATACTGGCGTCAGATCAGCGGCCTGCCGGGAACCGACTCGGCTGCCGACAGTCATTTCGGTCAGCGAATACCGACGGTGTGCCGTTTGATTGTGAACGTCGGCGACGGCGGCCGGCCGTCACTCGTGAACGTCGGATTCAACGATCGGACCGGCGCGCTCTCGCGATCGAGCTTGTGGCAGCCGTCGAAGACCGACGTCTCGCGGCTCGTGTATGAGAACGAAGTGATCGAACTGACGACGTCAGGGTCTTTCGGTCAGGATCGAAGCGGTTTTCGGTGGAATGTGAACATCAAGGTTCCCGTCTGGCGCCAGGGCCTCTGAGGCGCCTGAGCCTCGACTGCTTAGCGTTCCAGTTCTGCCTGAAGCCGCTGCCTGATGCGGTGGAGGCGAACTGCCACGTTACCTTTCTCTAGTCCGAACATCTGGGCGAGCTCTTCGTTCGAGAATCCTTCGACGTGCCGCAGCAGGAACAACGTTGCGTCGTCACTCTCGAGAGTGGCGATCGCGCGGCGGAGCTGCTCCTTCAGAAGGGCGTGTGGTGCGGACGCGGCGTGCGGCGCGCGATCGTAGTACTCCGAGACTGCTCGAATCTCGC
>DASQHH010000206.1:0-3689 GCA_035632195.1 Vicinamibacterales bacterium | reverse complement strand
CGCCAGGTCCCGTCGGAAATCGTAATCGTCGGCCCAGACGCTGCCGGAATGCCCCTGCGCGTCCTGCCATACAGCCGCCGCGCGCCGCTGAGACCAGTCGCGCGGTGCAGCGACGTGGCGGGCGGTCAGGAGCGTTGTGGGGCCGACTGGGCAGCCCTGGGCCATGAAGCCGTACCCAAGCAGCCGGACCGCCGGCGAGGGCTCCGAGGCGCCGTCCGCGGCGATCCCCGGCAGGGCCAGGACGAGGAGCCCGGCGAAGAGCGCCGCCTGACGCTTCCGGGCCCGGTTCCGGATCTTGTTCGGCAGGCCCCCGGGCGGCAGCTGCTTGTCCCCGTCCTTGGCGAGCTCGTCGAGCTGCGCGAGGAACTGCTTCAGGACCGTCATGACGCGCGCGCAGAAGTCGACTTCCCCCGGCGTCTCGGCCCGGCGGAGCATCACGCGGTTCGCCTCGATGACGATCAGGGCGACGGTGCGCCGGAGCGCGCCCGTCAGCCGCCACAGTAACCACCGGCAGTTCCGAACCCTCGACACCCTGGCGACGGCGCGTTCGATGGCGTCAGGCATCGACGCCGCTCCGCATCATGCTGGCCAGGCGATCCGCGCGCGCCCCGACCTGGCTGGCCCAGCGCGACGCCAACATCGCAGCGGCCGCGCCGTCGTACTGACGCTGGGAGAGCGCCTGCAGCATGTCGTGGAACTGCAGGACGCCGCGCGCGCCCATGTTGAAGGTCATGTTGATCAGCACGCGCTGCCGCACCGGATCCAGCTCGGGATAAAAGGGCACCGCCGCGGCGATCGCGCTCTCCGCGTCGTCGACGTCGTGGCCGAACATGAAGTCGATCTCGTCGTCGCGGAACGGCTTCGCGCGGAGATTGCGGCCGATGCCGACCGTGAGCACGCCGCGCGAGTCCTCGTACGGCTGATGCCGGCGACCTTCGTCGCGCTCGAGCTGCACCTTCACGATCGCGAGATCCGCCGGCATCATGAGTGGCTGCCCTTGAAGAAGAAGCCGAGGACGGCTGACACAAGCCCGGACACGCCGGCGGAAATGAACATCGAGCGCCGCGTCATCTGCACGGATTCGCGATTGGACCGATCTTCGAGAACGGAGATTTTCTCGCCGTGCTCGTCGACCTTGTCTCGGACCGCCGCGATGTCCTTGAGCCGCTGATCGAACCCAGCCGCCCAGACTTCAAAGGTGTCTTTGGTCAGGAATTCGGGAGGCATCGTTAGAACTCGTGTGCCGAAATGCTGACGTCCGTGATCGCCGCCGTGCCGCCGGTGATCGCGGCGAGCGCGACGTCGAGCCAGTAGGCCGTCCCGAGGGTCAGCCCCGTGATGACCGCGTTGAGGGAGAACGGCGATTTGAGGCCGCCCGTCGCCGGCATCGTGAACTGGACGAAGCCGCCGACGGCGGTTCCAGTGAGGGCCCCGGCGTTCGCCGGCGCGCCGCCCGTGCCGTATCGCGCTTGCACCTTCGCGCCATCGGATGCGGTGTTATTCGAGATCGTGCCGCTGATGATCAGCAGCATCCTGCCGGAGTACTGCGGCGTGATCGAGCCCGCGAGGCCCATCATCAAACCCGCAGCGTTGGTGGTGCCGACCGGGTTGCCAGGCGTCGACTGCGCGCTCGCCGGCGCGAGCGTGTCTGAGCTCTGACCAACCACTCGCCAGCGCGAGCTCTGTCCGTCGTACACGAGGACGACGCAGCCCACACCGGCGGTCAGGATGACGTCGTAGCCGCTCCCGGTGATGAGACGGTTCGCTGCTGTCGAACCGGCGTTCTGATGCTTGAGCGTGATGGTGCCGGCGCCGCACGACTGGAGGATCAGGACGCGCGCGCTCGCCGGCGCCTTGATGCCGTTGATGGTGAGGGCCGTCCCGTTGTTGCAGCGCAGGACACCGACGGTCACGCCAGCGGCGGTGTCGATGTCCCAGTCGTTCTGCGCGCCGGTCGTCGTCAGCGTCGCCGGCCCGAACGCGACCGCGCCGCCGAAATCGAACTCCGCGACGCCGTTGAACAGGGCGTCGATCGCGTCGAGGATGCAGATCTTGACCTGGTTCTTGTTCCAGTCCGTCCCGACGGTATTGCTGCCGTCGTCGTCGACCAGGTTGTTGTAGTTCGTGCGATCGATCGTGGTCGGCACGAGGTCCTCGGCGCGTTCCGGGCCTCGTGCGCGTCAGGGCCTCGCGATGGATTTGGTGGATGGCTCTCGGCGGGAGCTCGTGGGTCGAGCTGACTCTATTCTCGCATCAATGTAAGGCGAGCTGCGCGAGCAGCTCCGCCAACGTAAGCCTCGCGGTTCCTGCCTGGGCCGTCTTCAGCGGATACACGAACGGGATCGTGCCGTTGCTGTCGGCCGTCCCCGGCATGCTGAGCCTGGTCGTCGTTACCGTTTGGATCAGCGCGCTGATGTTAATGTTTGTCGGCGCGCCGATACTTACTGGCACGGTGGCGCCAGGCACCAGCTTGTAATCGACGCTCGCGAACGGATTGATCTGCACGTCGACGGCCTTGAACAGCGACAGAAACGCATTGCCGGCGGCATTCATGGCTGCGTAGGACGTCAGCGACGCGTCGTCGATCTTGTCCTCGACGACGCCGTCCCCAAAGCCGTAGCCGGCCAGTGTTGCCTGCGCATTGACATCATCGACCTGCGCGCACGGGCGCGCGTTCTCGCCGGCCGGGATCGTGACGCTGATGGCTGTTGGGCCGACTGTCGGGATGCCGGTCAGCTGCGCGGCCGCGGTGATCGCCGAGTTGTAAGAGATCGTCGCGGTGATGGCGCCGATGCCGGACGCCGGAACACCAGTGAGCGTATTCCCGCTGGTTCCCGTGAACTTGATGAACTGCTGACCGTTGCCGATGACGGCCCAGCCGGACGTCTGGCCCGAGAGCGCTGCCACGAAGGCGGTGACGCTCGCGACCGGAATCGTTGTGCTCCCAGCGACCACCTGGCCGGCACCCTGGGTCAACCCGGACGTGTCGCTCGTCGGCACGTTCGCGCCGAGGCCGCTATCGGCCGTCGAGTCCGTGTATGTTGTCGTCGTGTTGTCCGCGATTGTGGCGACGAGTTTCAACTGCGCTCCGCCGGCGGTCGTCCGATAGACCTTCCGCGACGTCACTCCAACTGGCCCAATCGAGACACTCGTCAGCCCGACATGGTTACAGGTCGCGGTAGTGTTTGACGTCGGCGCGTTCTGGTTTCCGCTGACGCCGCTGGCAGAGAGCGTCACGGAGAGTGTGCCGCCGGCGGAATTGTTGGCGACAACGAAGCGACCGGCTGGCGATGTGTCTGAGTGATACCCCTGCCCAAGATCGAAGCGCTTGAACCAAATCGCGATGAACGTGACACCGGGGTCGGTCGAGTAGGGACAGGAGAAATTGATCTCAGTACCGTTCGGCGTGAGCTGGTTCGAGTCCGGCGAGACCTTCGTCAGCGCCGTGTAATCACCGTTGCTCGCTCCGGTGCTATAGCTGTAGGAAAACTGCCAGATGATCCCGCCGCCGTTTCCCCAGAGGTCCGCGGATCCGGCATTCGCGATCGTTGGCGCTGTCGTCGGGTCCGGCACGCCGCCTCCGGTTGTAACGTTGACGGTTGGACTCGGCAGCGTCTCACCTCCGGCCGTGACGAAGGTAAAGGCGTACCCATGCACTCCCGTATCCACCCCGGAACCGACATAGGGCG
>DASQHH010000205.1:0-4284 GCA_035632195.1 Vicinamibacterales bacterium | reverse complement strand
GACGGCGCTGCCGCTGACGATCACGCTGGTCGTGCACGACGACCAGGGGAACGTCAGCGACCCGGCGGTCGACAGCGGCGCGCGCGTGCTGCCGAAGGGCACCTGCGGATACTGACGTTCACGCCCCTGGAAAGCACCGGCGGCTCGAAGCAGGGGCCGCCGGCGCCGTCCGATTCAGGCGAAGTCCGGGGCGGGCGAAGATCACGGACGTGGGGCCGTCATACAGCACAGTCCACGGACTGCTCCGCAGACGGCGCGCAGCCGGCACCCAGGCAGGAATCCACACGTAGTCGGCGCCGATTTCGCGAGGCAGATCGCCTGCGCCCGGCGCGTCGAAGAAGAACCGGAGGTGCCGGTCCTGCACGGATGCGGAATACACCGTCTCGCGGCGGCCGTCGACGGAGACGCGCATCGCCGGCGAGAGGTGCCAGATGGCGTACTCGCCCCAGTCGAACCACACCAGCAGCCGGCTACCATCGCTCTGACTCTTCAACACCCGTTCTGCGTCCGGTTCCGGCGCCGTTCGCGCGTCGATCGACAGGCACGCGGCGTTGACGCCCGTCGCCGCCGCAGCCGCAGCGATCATCACGGCGGCAACGGCCAGGGCCATGCGTCGTGCGGCGGGCGTCGCTTCGCGCGCCGTGTCCGCTGCGCCGGCGCGTATCAGCGCCGACCCGAGCAGCATGACGGTTCCCAGAGCGAAGAATCCGAGCAGACGGCTCACGAAGAACGACGCCGCAGCCAGCGTCAAGACGACAAGGAGTCGTCTCGCGTCCAGGGATCGCCGCCGGCGGAACAAGGCGGCCGACGCGACGGCTGCCGTGAGGAGCCACAATCCCCAGACAGTCGGATCGAGCCGGTAGACCGGCTGCCACTCGGTAATCTCGGCGCGCTTGACGCCGACCGTTTCGAACAGGAATCGCCACAAACCGGACCCGTACGGGTTCAGCAACGTTGCCGCCAGTGCCGCAAAGCCGACGCACGCCAGCAATGTTGAGTCGCGGCGCCCCTTCGCCGTCGTCACACCAGTTCCTATGAGCCAGACGACAAGCACTCCGCCGCCGACGATCCAGCCGCCATGCACGTTCGCCCAGACGCCGAAGACCAAGGGAATGCCGGCCAGCCACATCGGGCGCCTCGACGTCGCGGCGGCCATCAGCAGCGTAAGCAGGAGCGCAAACAACAGCAGTGAAAAGATCTGCGGCCGGAGGTGGTGCGCCTGCTGGACCGTCGTGACAACGGTCAACGCCGACAGCCAGTCGCGGCTGCGTGGGCTCGAAACACCGTCCGCACAAAGCGCGGCGTTGACGAGCAGCAGCGCGCCGCCGACGACAGCGGCCTTCAGGAGGACCAGGCCGGAAGGCCCAAGGAACGAGAAGGCAGCCGCGGAGAGCGTCTCCGCGAGCCATTCGTGATTGATCCACGGAAGGTCGCTCGTGAACGAGTACGGATCTCCCCGCGGCAGCGCGTGATCGCGAAGCACGTCCAGCCCGAACCGGACGTGTCCCCAGAGGTCCGGGTCCGTTCTCGTGAAGACGATGACTGCGGCGAGCACGGACCATAGCGCCACGCGCAACGACGTTGTCACACGAGCGTCTGCGCGCTGGTCCAGAGCGACGTGCACGTCCGCTCCGGCGCAAAAGGCCTGCCGCGCGGAAATCCGGGCAAGGATGTGATCCCCGCGTCAGTCTCGCGCCGCCGCGGGGACCAACCTGGGAGGACGATTACAGTTCTGCTTGCACCGGAGCCTCCGCGGGCACGCGCGCCGCGGACGACGAAATCAGGTCTAGTGCTGCGTCGTCGCCGCAAACTGCCGCGCGTGCTGCAGTTCCGGCCGCGTCTGATCTCCGCGCTCGCAAATCTTCGCGAGCTGCGCGTAATACGTTCGGGCTTTGGCGCGGTCGCCAGCCGATTCCGCTGCGCGGCCGGCTCCGTACACCGACCGGAATCGGTTCGGCTCCTTCTTCAGGTTCGCCTCGAACGCCTTGAGCGCATCCGCCGGACGGTTGGCCTCGAGGAGCATCTCGCCGAGCAGTTCGTGCGACGGCGCGATCGGGCCCGGCGTGATCGCCGACTTCTCTGTCGTGTCCTCGAGCGCCGCGGCCGCGGCCAGCGTCTTCAAGGCCTCGTCTTTCTTTCCCTCTGCCCATTGGACCCAGGCCTCGGCTGCCTGCCGCTGGATGTCGAGCTGTGTTGCCCAGTAGGCATCCTTCGCCTGGACTTCTTTTTCCTGAAGGGCTTTCAGCTGTTCGATCTCGGCGCGCGCGGCGTCCGGCTTGCCCGTTCGCGCCAGACCCAGCGCGCGCGTGAAGCGCGTAATCGCCTCGATGTACGGCTGCGTCGTCGGATGGACGGGCAGCGCCGCGGCGTCCGCCCACTGTCCGCGCTCGGCCGCCCACCGGGCGGGGATGGCGATGGCCGGCCAGCCGCCCGCGAGATTGCCGCCCATGCCCGGCATGCCCGGCATGGCTCCGCCTCCGGCCGTCGTCGCCGGTGGCTGCGAGACGATCGCGCCGATGCCATCGAGAATCTTCTTCGCCTCGCGGTCCTGCGCCGTCTGCAGGTACGCGTACATCTCGTAGTCCCACGCGTGCAACCCTTCGCCGAAATCGTGGCGCGACATGGCGACGTCGTGCGAGCGGATGTTCGTGTCGATCGATTCCTGCCACGAGCCGACGCGCGTGAACGTGTGCGCCGGCATGTGGAGCGCGTGCGGCGCATCGGGCGCCAGGTTCGCGTACTTCCGCGCGTACGGCAGGGCTCGCGGCGCCAGCGGCGGGACGTCGTAGCTGTGAATCAGGTAGTGCGTCACGCCGGGGTGATCCGGCTCCACTTTGTACAGCTGCTCGAGAATCGCCGCGGCCTTCAGCTGATTGGCGTAGGTTTTATCCGTGGGCGGCGCGGTCTGATCGACGGCGAGCGCGTAAAACGCGGCTGCCTCGAGGTCCTTCGGATACTTCTTGTAGATCTGTTCCATCGCCTTCTCGTACGCGAGCGTGCGCGCCCGATGGTCGAGCGTCGCCGAATCCTTGTAGAGCAGCAGCACCGCGGCGATATAGTCGCGCTCGCGCTCGGTCTTCGCGCCGATGGTCTGGGCCTTCTCGGCGGCAGCCAGGCCGTCCTGCAGGACTTTCGGCGACCGCAGTCCGCCGAACGGGTTGCCCCACGCGGCCATCGCGACGCCCCACTGGGCGATGCCGCAGGACGGGTCGCCCGCGCGCACCTCGTTGAAGACCTTCGTTGCGTCTGGGAACTCGAACGAGTGCAGCAGCGCCATCGCGTGGTCGAATTCGTCGGTGACGGGCGCCGCGCACGACGTCTCGAAATGAACCTTGCCGAGCCGCTCGCCGCCGGCGCGCGGCGTCTGGGCCTGCGGGGCCGAGGCGACCATCAAAACGACGAATCCGGCACAACCCACTGCTCGCATGGCGCACTCCTTGTCCCGGTTATATTACGAGAGAATGGCCGCCCCCGATGCGATGGCCGCGATTGCGGCCGCCAACGCCCTGCTGCCGGGGCCCATCGCCGACGCCGTCGGCGATGCCCGCTGCCGCGCGATCCTGGACGTCGGCGTGTTCGCAGAGTCCGATCCCGAGGCCGTCTGGCCGTTCATCACCCGCTGGACGATCAACTTCGATCCGAGCATCCGGGCCGCCGTCGGTACGTACGTCCTGGAGCGCCTGCTCGAGCACCACTTCGATGCGTTCATCGCTCGCATCGAGGAGTACTCGCGCAAGCAGTACTACTTTCGCGAGACCGTCGTCCGCTGCTGGCGGTTCGGCCAGGCCAGCGCACCCGCCCGCGTCAAACGGATCGAGAAACTGAAGAAGATCAAATACTCCTGATCACGGTCGGCTATGCGGGCGTGAGCGTGTCGACGTAGCGCTGTGCGATGTCGTCGGCTGCCCCTTCGGACACGATCTTGCCGCCGTCGAGCAGGAGCGCGCGGTCGCAGAACGTCGCGATTACGCGGGGGTCGTGCGACACGATGATCGCGGTGTGGCCGGCGGCGCGCAGCTCCCGGTAGCGCGCCTCGCAGCGCGTGCGGAAGCCGACGTCGCCGACGGCAAAGATCTCGTCCAGGATCAGCACTTCGCGCATCGCCTTGAACGCGACGGCGTAGCCGAGCCGCTGCGACATCCCGCTCGAATAGTGTTTCAGCTTCAGGTTCGCGAAGCGTTCGAGCTCGGCGAACGCCAGGATCTCGTCGAGGCTTCTGCGGATGTCGGCGAGTGTCAGCCCCATGACCGATCCGACGATCATCACGTTGTCGACCGCGTCGAG
>DASQHH010000204.1:0-2637 GCA_035632195.1 Vicinamibacterales bacterium | reverse complement strand
ACGATGTCGTCGACGCTGATTTACGCGCTGTACGAGGCGCTGGCCATCGTCGAAGAAGAAGGGCTCGAGGCGCGATGGGCGCGCCACGAACGGAATCACAAGCTGCTGCTCGAAACGATTGCGCCGCTCGGGCTCTCGGTCCTGCCGCGCGAAGGCGAACGCCTGTGGACGCTGAATGCCGTCAGAGTGCCCGACGGTGTCGACGAAGCCGCGGTCCGACGGCATCTGCTCGAGCAATTCAACATCGAGATCGGCGCAGGGCTCGGTCCGCTCGCCGGAAGAATCTGGAGAGTGGGACTGATGGGCGCCAGTTCCCAGCCGCGCTTCGTCGTCTTATTGCATGGAGCATTGGAGAGCGCCCTCGCAAAGGTCCACGCGTAACGATCAGCCGCGCTCGGGCGAGCGCTTGAAGGTCTTGTCGGCGGTTGAGCTGGGGCAGGTGGCCGAAATCGCACACAACAATTCCGATATTGCACGACAATTCCGTCGCTCAGCTTGACACTCCTTTTTCAAGACCGCATACTTTCCGGGCTCACTCCTCCAAGCGAATTCGTTGATTAACTACACCGAGCGCCTGACGCTTCTGATGGCGGATATCGTCCGCCGTGTCCCGACGCTGTCGTTCATCGACGTCGCGGACGTGCTCGTGTTCGCCCGACCCGGACGCACGAACGCCGAGGGCGCGTTTGCGACCTGCCACTGCCTGACGCTCCCGCAGAGCGAGCCCGGCTACTACTTCTGGCGCGATCGCATGACGCACCGCATCACGCGGCGGTCGGAATGGTTCGTGACGAAGTCGCCTGTGGTGACCGTCGGACCGCGGACGATCAAGTACATGGTGTCGTTCTCGTTGCCGCGCTTCTGCGATCAGTCGCTCGATCGATCGCGGAAGGAGAAGTTCTATCCCGGCGCCGATCCGTGGATGGCCAAGCTCGACACCGTCATCCACGAGCTGTATCACATCGATCCGGAGCTCGCGGGAATCCGGCGGATCGAGCGCGAGGACGGGACGTACTCCGCGAACTGCCACGGACATCGGTTCTTCGAAGAAGTCGCCGGGATGGTGCACACCTATCTCGCGAGCCGGCCGAGCCTCGACGCCTACGGGTTCCTCCGGAACGATTTCGCGGCGTTGACGGCGGAGCACGGCGGCGTCGCCGCGACCAGCTTCCGCAACTTCCCGTCGTTCCCGCAGCGCTACATCGAGCGTGTGGCCGACCAGCCCCCGTGCGACGCGGACGCCGCCGGCGTGGCCGTCGAGCCGCTGCGGACGCCGAGCCAGCCGACGCGGTTCACTGAGGACGACCTGCACGTCCGCGAATTCACCGCCGACTCGACGCGGCGGCTGATTCGCAAAGGCAAGTTCCGCGCCGCTTAGCGCCGATTCCCCGTTACAATCCGGTCAGCCATGCCTATCTGCGAGCGGACGGTGGGCGACGTGTGCGTCCTCGAGGTCGACGGACGGATGATGGCTGAATCGTCCGACCGCGTCGTCAAAATCGTACGCGAGCGACTGCGTGAGGGGCGCCGCAAGTTCCTGATCAATCTCGAACGGGTGCAGTACATCGACACGACCGGCCTGGCGGATCTTGTCGAGTCGATGACCGCCGTCAAAAGGATGGGCGGAGCGTTGAAGCTCACGCTCGTCACGCGCCATGTGCACGAGCTGCTGCGCATCACCGGCCTGGTGAAAGTATTCGAGATGTTCGACGTCGAGTCCGAGGCGATCGCGAGCTTCGGTGGCTAACTGACGCGACGGATTCCAAGGAAGCGCGGGGCCCAGTAGCTCGACGACAAATGCTCGACGCGGACCACCCCGGTCGAGCTCGGCGCGTGCACGAACTCGTCGCCGCCGACGGCAATCGCGACGTGGGACGCTCCCGCGCCGGTCGTCGAGAAGAAGATGAGATCGCCTGGCGCGAGGCCGTCGGGTTTCACCAGTTTCCCCTGCTTGAACTGATCGGCGACGTCGCGCGGGAGGTTGACGCCATACTGCGCGAAGACGTACTGCGTGAAGCCGCTGCAGTCGAAGCCATGAGGATCGGTGCCGCCGTTGCGGTACGGCGTGCCGCGGAGCGCGAGCGCGGTGCCGACCAGCGCATAGCCGTCGAACGCCTCAGCAGTACGCGAGGGAGCTGCGGAAGACGGAGCAGGCTGGTCAGGGAGCGGAAACGGGCGCGGCCGCGGGACGACGCCGGCAGTCGTGCCGCCGGCGCTTGCGCACGCTGCGCACAGCAACGCGACGGCACTCACGGCCGCGAATCTTTGAACGACCCTCATCGCTCCCTGCACATATCGGCACGACGCCCGCGCGAGTACAGTGGACCTAACTCCCAATTCTTGGAGTCGTTTACAGTGTCGTTGTCTTGACACACTGTCGGCGGTCGGGCACAATCCGATCGGGAATGGAACAGACGCTGCTCCTGAACGCGACGTACGAGCCGCTGAAGATCGTCGACTGGCAGAAGGCGCTTACGCTCCTGTTCCAGGGCAAGGTCGAGGTTGTCCGCGAGTACGACCGCGAAATCCATTCCGTCACGTTCACGATCAAGCTCCCGTCGGTCATCCGGCTGCTGCGCTTCATCAAAATCAAGCGAAATTTCGACTACGTGCCGTTTTCGCGAGCCAATATCTATG
>DASQHH010000203.1:0-8200 GCA_035632195.1 Vicinamibacterales bacterium | reverse complement strand
CGCCGGGGGCAGGATCTTGATCGCGACGTCGCGCTGCAGGCGCGCGTCGCGCGCGCGATAGACCTCTCCCATGCCGCCGGTCCCGAGCGGGGCCACGATTTCGTAGGGCCCGAGCCGCGTCAGACGATCCAGGCTCATCGTGTCATCGCGTCATCGTTCCAGGGGAGAGCCGCGATTCTAATCCTTTTCGCGAACCGGCACGCCAAGCAGAATCCAAGCCGTTTCCAAGAATCGGTACGCGGCGTCGCGATTTATCGTCAGCGCATGGAGGACACCATGCGCCTGCTCACTCGCTCCGCCCTCGCCCTCGCCGCCATCGGGGCCGTCAGCTGCAGTGGCTCGACGCCGCTCCAGCCCGCGGCCGCTGCACGCGTCGTCTCATCGTCCGCCGTGGCGGCGTCCGCCGTCACGAAGGCGGGCGGCAAACCGGACATCGACCCGTCGTACGCGAACGGCGAGACGGTGTACATGATCGGCCCCCACCTCATCGTCGACGCGAAGACGACGATGCCGGAGGCGTACGCGCACGCCGAGGAGCTTTACCTGGTGGTGTTTCCGCAGACGACGGTGCCGCAGCCCGGAGCCGGGCCCATCGCGCTGCCGTCAGGGTACCAGCCGCAGTGCAACCCGTGCTTCCATCCCGGGCTGCCCGCGCCGTTCGTCTATCACGACCATGTCCTCACGGGCGCGCCGGGCATGGGGAACGCCGGCACCGCGGGCGAATTCAAGGCGCCGTGGAAGGTGATTCTGTTGATGTACCGGCCGGACTACGCCTCGTCGCCGTCCTTCGCGCCGGTCACGAGCGCATCGGCGCTCGACGCGGCGGAACGTGCGGGCAACGTGTTCGTCCCGATCAACGCCGGCGGCGTCAATCCGTACGAGATCGAGACGGGCAATCTGTTGATCTGCCCGCTCGTTTCGAATCACGCGTAATGGGGCTCACGGCATGTGGTCGACGAAGTCGCGCCACCCCGAGGCTTCGCCCTCGCCGGCCACAACAATCTCTGCGCCGCACCAGACTTCGTCGCTCTCCGATCGCGCTGCCCAGACGATCCGGGCTTTCACCGTGACGCCTGCCGACAGCAGCGTCACATCGACGGCTTCCGGGACGTCCTGCTCGCGTGCGAATGCCACGCGCAGTCCGTCGTAGCTGACATCGACAATGCGGCCGATGCCGCCGGCGAGCTGCGCGCCGATGGCGCCGCTGGTTGCCGGCTTGCGAGGCCAGCGCTCAATCGGCCGCTGGGCAGCCGGCGGCGGACCGATGGCCCTCCCGATCAGCGTCATGAATTCCGGGTTCCTGATCGGGTTGACGACGAACGTGGCGTCCTGCTGGATCGCGTCCCGCGTGAGGACCGCGTCGGATGCGTCGTGAGTGATGATGACGGGCAGCCCGGGACGCGTCTGGTGAATCAACACGGCGAGATGCAGGCCGTTGAATGCGCCCAGGCGAACCGCGGCAACGACCAGATCCGGACTGGTGGACGCCAGCCGCAGCCGTCCGTTTTCGAACGAATCTGCGGTCACGACGCGGTACCCGGCGTGACTCAGTAATAGATCCAGCTGATGGCGCTCGCCGGCGTCGGCCACGACGATCAGCACCAGGGGCGGCACGGTGAGAACTCGACTGGCAAGAATGCGTCCAACAATCGACTGCCACCAGACTCGACGTAACACTAACAAAAATAGTCGCTTATTAAATCGTATCAATCCCCGCCGTCCGCCAAAGCTGTCCGGTTTTTGCAGGACGGTTACGTTTGGGACATTGCGCTGCCGGATCTGGCATCGCCGGGCTCGAACGTCGCAATCACGTGCGGACGTGTAAAGCGCGGACCGACTTCCCGCTTGAACGTGAACGGTCGGCGCGATAGCCTACGCGTTCTCATGGATCGGTACATTGAGGACGCTTTCGGGTTCATCGCAATCCTGCTCCTGCTGCCGATCATGCTGTTCGTGGTCCTGCCCTGCACCGCGTTGTTCGATCCGTCCATCGGACTGTTCCGCGGCGGATTCCGGCGCCCGGCATTGTGACTGTCGACGTTCTCGACGCCGAGCGGGCCACGCTCCTCAGCGAGCATGCGGACCTCACAGCGGCCTTCGAGCAATTACAGGCTGCGAGGCCGTTCGACCTGTACGCACATCGAGACCATCTTCGCAAACTGCACAATCACATCGCTCGCCTGCACGCGTACGTGGACCACGTTCGCGATCGCGCGCAAAGACAGGCCTGAAGCTACGTTTTTTGCCGCCCTGAATTCCGGTCCGTCAGAAAGAACGGATACGGAGCGGCCTTGCTCGAAGACTGTTCACGCGGCAATCGCGTCATGAGGCGGTCGGTCTCAGCAATCGCCTTCGCGACCTGATTCCGGGCCTGCTGAGAGGTAAGTCGGGGGATCGGCGTCCGATCGCGCTCTTCCCAGTCGGACTTGGTGATGCTCCACAGCAGCTGCTGATCCAGCTGACCGTCTTTGCGGAACGCCTTTGACAACGTGCCCTCGGCGACAGCGCCGAGTTTCTGCACGGCCGCGTGACCGCGCGCATTGGCGCTCACGGCGCGCGCCTCAATCCGATGAACGTCGAGCGTCGTGAAGGCAAAGTCCGCAACGAGGCTCGCGGCCTCGACGAACATGCCGGTACCCCAGAACGCCGCGCCGAGAGCGAAGCCCCATTCGGCTGCGAACCAGCTCGGCTCGAGGGCGCGAATCTGCACGATGCCGACCGCAGCTCTGAGGCCGTTCGGCACGATGCCGAAGCAGATGCTCTTGCCTGCGGCGCGCTCCGCCTGCGCCCACGCGATGAATCCCGCAAACGCCGCGGCCGACGGCGGCGGCTGCGCCAGATAGACCGCGACGGCAGGATCCGACAGCAGCTCGAAGAGCCATGGCGCGTCCGATGCGCGAGCCTCCCGGACGCTGACGAGGTGCCCGGTCAATTCGGGCGCACGGGCGGTCCAGGTCTGCTCAGACATGTCGAACGGACGCAGTCCTTTCAGACAGCGTCGAATCGCACCGCACCGGTGAGCGCGGAGTCGAGGCGAAGGTAGACCGTATTGAGTCGATAGTAAAGGTCTTCAACGAATGTGCCGCGAAGCACCCGCTGGAACAGCGGAATCGCCGACACGGCGAAGACCTGCGGCAGCCGCGGCGAATGGTCGTACCAGGACAACATGCTGAGTTGATCGTCGGGCAGCAAGTCTTCCACTGCCGGGATGATAATGCTTCCGTCGGTCGGCGGCTCAACCGGCCAATGCCTGAGGCAATGTGCGGGCGCCGGCGCATACCGCGTGAGCACGTCCACGACCCGCTCGCGCACCCGAGCCGTGGTGACCAGCAGAACATTGGCATGGTGCCGAAACACGGCTTGGCCGTCGACCGTGCGCAACAGCGCTCGAATCGTCATCGCCGATACGTGTCGCAAGCTCGGTGCCGATGCTACGCGGGAATGCCTCATGCAGCAGCCGATTCAGCAGACTAGAAAGGCGATTCGGCACCTCGACCGGTGGCGATTCGTGGAAGCCGTCGCGCGGGACGTGCGATACGCCATTCGCGGTCACCGCCAATCGCCGATGTTCAGCCTGGCGACGATCGCCGTCGTAGCGCTCGGGATCGCCGCAAGCACGGCCATGCTGGCGCTGGTCAATGCGTGGCTGCTGCGGCCGCTGCCGCTCGAGCGGCCGGCCGAACTGGTCAGCGTCTGGCGCACGGCGGCTGCCAACCCTCGCGAACCCGCGTTCTTCGACTTGTACCGCGACTATCTGGTATGGGCGGCCGAGAATCGCACGCTGACGGCGCTTGGCGCCACGTTCGAGCAGGACTACGCCCTGACCGGCGCCGGCGAACCCCGACAGGTCCAGGGCGCCCTTGTCAGCTGGAATCTGTTCGCCCTTGTCGGGGCGCGACCGGCGGCGGGCCGGCTCTTCCAAGCGGACGATCCTCAGGCGGAGCCATCCTGCGTGATCAGCTTCGGGTTGTGGCGGTCGCAGTTCGGCGGCTCGCGCGACACGGTGGGAAGGCTCGTACGCTTGAACGACAAAGCGTACCGTGTTCGGGGCGTATTGTCGGCTGGGTTTTCGCTGCGCGTGCTCGATCGGCCATTCGATCCGGACGTGTGGACGCTCATCGCCGCCGGTGATCCGGCGCACACGACCGCGTCGCCAACGCCGGTTGCGGTCATCGGACGACTCAAGCCTGGTGTGTTGGCTGTGCAGGCGCAGGCCGACCTCGGCGCGATTCAGGATGGGCTCAATCGGCGGTATCCCGACGAGCCGTCGGGTTCGGGCGTGCTTGTCAGCGGACTCCAGCAGGACAACACGCGAACGGTCCGCTCGTCGCTGCTCCTGCTCATGGGCGCCGTCGGAGTCCTCCTGTTGATTGCGTGCGTGAACGCGGGCAGCCTGGTTCTCGGACGGCATGCGCAGCGCAGGCGCGACTTCGCCGTGCGCCTCGCCCTCGGCTGCAGCGTGCCAAGGCTCCTCCAGCAGTTGACCGTCGAAGTGCTGCTCCTGTTCGCGTGTGGCGGCGCGGTCGGCGTGGGTCTTGCCGCCGCACTCGTTCGGCTGTTCGTCGTATCGAACCCGTTGGGAGTGCTCCCGCCGGGAGGCATTTCGATCGACGGTCGCGTGCTCGCGATGATCGCCGTCGTCGTCGGTGGTGTCGGGCTCTTGTTTGGTTCCGTTCCTGCTCTGCGCTCGCTCCGCGGGATCGGCGACGAGGCGCTGCACGCACGGGCGGCAACGGCCGGACGCGGGGACGTCAGGTCGCGGATGTGGTTCGTCGCGCTGGAGCTCGCACTGTCGGTCGTTCTGCTGGTGACCGCCGGACTCCTCATCTCGAGCTTCGCGAAAATCTCCGCGGTCCCGCTCGGATTCGATACGCAGAATGTGTTCGTCACCAGCGTCGGTCTGCCCTGGTCGCGATATCCCACAGTCGACGAACAGACGCGTTTCGGCAATCGGCTGGTCGCCCGGCTGCGCACGCAGCCCTCCGTGCGGGCAGCCGCCGTGGCTGCGAGCTGGCCATTCCAGGCGAATGGCTTGAATCCCATCGATGTGGAGGGACGTCCGCTCCAGCCCGAACAAGCGCCGCATGCGTTCATCTTCACAGTCGGTCCGAGCTACTTCGATGCCCTGGGGATTCCCATGCTGAAGGGGCGCGAATTCATCGAGGCGGACGGCGTGCGCACACCCGGCGTCGCCGTCATCAACGAGGCGATGGCCCGCCGTGCGTTTCCCGGCGCCGATCCGCTTGGCCGCAGCGTTCGCATCCGGTACCCCGGCAAGGCAGAGCCCACCGAACCGTGGCTGACTGTCGTCGGCGTGGCCTCGAACACGCGCTCGCAGCGATACAACCACCTCGAATGGGATCAGGAGCCCGCGGTTTACACGGCGCTCTACCAGCGACGCGCGTCCGACGCCGGGACTCGCCGCTTCGAGACACAAACGCTATACATCTATCTCCGAGCCCAATCGATGACCGCGGCACCGATTACCGCGGCTGTACACGCCGTGGACGCTGATCTGCCGGTGGGATCGCTCCGCACGAGCGGCGCCATTGTCAGCGAGCTTCGCGCACAGCCGAGGCTGCGCGCACAAGTCCTCGGCGGATTCGCCGTGCTGACGCTCACGCTCGCCCTGGTCGGGGTCTACGGCGTCATGGCGCAGTTCGTCGAGCTGCGTCGACACGAAATCGGGATCCGGGTCGCGCTCGGTGCGGGGCAATCACAGGTGGTGCGAATCGTCCTGCGGCGGACGCTCGCACTCGCCGCCGCGGGCCTCGCGGCCGGGGCGGTCACGTCGGTGGCAGTGAGCCGGCTGCTCGAAGGGATGTTATTCGGCGTGTCTGCACGCGACCCGCTCACGCTTACGGTCGTTGTCACAATCCTCGCGGTCGTCTCGCTCGTGGCCAGCTACGTCCCTGCCCGCGTCGCGGCCGCAATCGATCCGAATGTCATCTTGCGATGCGAGTGAGAGAGCGCTGCAAGCACCGGGTCGCCCGTCCTAACGCGGGCGCTCGTACCACTGCCGCCAGGCGGATGGATCGTGCGGGAGGTTCTGGCCCGTAATGTCGCGCAGCGCCTGAAACGCCCAGCTTCGTGTCTGCTCGTCCATCGAGAAGTCGGCGGAGTCGTCCAACAGCCGCGGCACGGCTTTCATCCGCTGCTCGCGCGTCAACATCCCGGACTGCGAAAGGTTGCAGGCCGCACGCTCGCGGATCATCGGCGACGCATCGTCGTGAAACACCTCGAGGAGCGGGTCGATCACGGCGTCGGACGCCAGATAGCCGAGCCCCTCGACCGCCCAGTAGCGCACGTTCACGTTGTCGTCGTGCAGCGAGGCCTGGAGGATCTGCGCGATGCGCGCCTGCTCCACGCCCCGGCTCCCGATCAGACCGAGATCCCACAGAGCGTTCGCGCGCGGTCCCTGCGCGCCGCTGACGGCGATCGGCTCGAGCCGATCGACGGTGTCGGCGCTTTGTTCGAGCTTGCGCGCCACGATGTCGATCTCGATCGCGGCGGCCCGCACGCGGAGGTCGTCGGAATTGATCGCCATCCGGAACAACGTCTCGAAATGATCGCTCGGTTCGATCCTCCCGTGCCACGACGGGATGCGGCGCTCGATCTCGCCATTCGCGCCGTCGTAATGGTTGATTGAGCGCTCGAGCAGGAACTCCGCCTGCACCTGCGGCGGCATGCCATTCAGCGATTCGAGGTGATGCTCCGAGAGAACGTTTGCTGAAGCCGGCGCGGGCCTTCCCTGCAGCCCGACGACGCTCCGGATCTCGTCCCACGCGGCGCGCACGCCGCCGGTGGTGACGATGAAGACGAGAGCGAGGGCGAGGACGATCGCGGCCAGCCGCCTTCCTGTCGAAACGAGCAGATCTGGCAACGCCACGAACTCCTGTGGGAGCAACCGCGATGCCAGCGATTGGTCGCCGCAGAGCGTGCGACGGGACCCAGATTGAGACGCGCAGTTACGAAACTGATGTCGGTGATGAACAGGACAACCATCGATCGTGGCAGTTTTCGGTTAGGATCCCGGCGGTCAATGGCCGACGTGATCAAGTTGCTGGCGAGCGGATCTCCGGCCGCGCTCTTGATCGGTGCAGCCGCACTAATCGTCGGCGTCGCGGCCTCGACTCTCTACATCGTCGCTTTTGTGCAAGGCCGATCCATCTCCTTCTGGCCACCCTCAATCGGCGCGCGACCGACACCTCCGACGACCAATGGGGTCGCCCGTGACCTCGCCATCAGGGCGGATATTCCGCCCAACCCCGTCGTGGATCGAGGCACCGTTGTTCGCGCGGCGTCTGGCGCCAGCTACACGATCGCATCGCCGTTCTATGGAGGCGCGAACGCCACTCTGTACAAAGCAAGCGATCCAGTTGGACGGGCGGTCATCGTGAAAGTGTACTGGCGCGGATTGGCTCCGAACTCTCCAGCGTGGGAGCTCTTTCAGCACGAACAGCGAGCGTCCGAAGGCTTGAACCATCGAAACATCGTCAAGACCCTCGATCGGGGGCTGCGGGCCGGGTACCCTTTTACCGTGTTCGATCTCCTGGCCGGCGGAACACTGCGCGATTGGCTTCGTACGCACGACCGCGTTCCAGGCGATGACATCGTGTCCATCGCTGGCCAGGTCGCCGACGCCATCGACTATGCCCATTCACAGGGGGTCGTTCACCGCGACGTCAAGCCCGGCAACATCCTGTTCGAATCCGATCCGCGCGGCCGGGTGGCGTTGAGCGATTTCGGAGTGGCGTCCATGCTCGGAGCCGTCGAGCGAGATATCACGGCTTCGGGAGGCGAGTTCGCCGGTTCGGCCGGGTATCTGGCTCCCGAGAGCATCTCGGGCCGTGCGCCGACACAGGCTGTCGATGTCTACAGCTTTGGCGTTGTTGTCTACGAGATGATCTCCAAGTCCATGCCTTTCGATGAGCGCGGGGACGTTCTCGCGATCATCCGCGCCAAAGTCGATCAGGACGCCCCCGACATCCGTCGATTCAGGCCCGACGTACCGGAAGCGATTGCCAGAAGGCTAGCATCAACCCTCGCCCGTGAACCCGGCGGCCGTCCGCCCACGGCGCGGGCCGTCCTCGCCGGAATCGAAGACGGCATTCGAAAGCTGTAGGGCGATACCAATAAGACCGGGGGCGAACTCACGGACCCTTGAGAGCGACTTGGCGCGGGCGGCAGAGGCCGATAT
>DASQHH010000202.1:0-1847 GCA_035632195.1 Vicinamibacterales bacterium | reverse complement strand
GGCCGCATCCGTTTCAGGTCACGATGCGGCGTTTCGGCCGGAAGCTGAACGTCGAAAGGCTGCTCGAGGAGATCCCGATCACGCCGTTCTTCTTCGACGCGTTGTATGTCGACGGCCATCCGCTGATCGATGAACCGCTGGCCCGCCGTGCGGAAGTGCTCGACGCGAACGCCGCCGCGGTAAACGTGGTTCCGCGGATTGTCACCACGAGTCCCGAGCAGGCGGCCGCATTCGCGGCTGCGGCGCTGGCCGCGGGCCACGAGGGCGTCATGGCCAAGGCGATCGACGGCGCGTACGCGGCCGGACGACGGGGGCAGGCGTGGCTCAAGGTCAAGCAGGCACGGACGCTCGATCTCGTCGTGCTCGCCGCGGAATGGGGAAGCGGACGCCGGCGCGGGACGTTGAGCAACCTGCACCTCGGCGCGCGCGATCCGGACCACGGCGGCTTCGTCATGCTCGGCAAGACGTTCAAGGGCATGACCGACGAGATGCTGGCGTGGCAGACCAAGACGTTCCTCGCGCTCGAGATCGGCCGCGACGGGCACACCGTGTTCGTCCGTCCCGAAGTGGTCGTGGAGATCGCCTTCAACGAAATCCAGGACAGCCCGCAGTATCCCGGCGGCGTCGCGCTGCGCTTCGCGCGCGTGAAGCGCTATCGATCCGACAAGACCGCCGCCGAGGCCGACACGATCGCGACCGTCCTCGCGATGAAATAGAATCCCCCGCGTTGGCGGAGCGGTCCTTCACGCGCTCGATCGGCCTGACCGAGGCGACCGCGATGGTCGTCGGGACGATCGTCGGCGCGTCGATCTTCGTGCAGCCCTCGGAAGTGAGCAGCGCCGTGCCGACGTTCGACGGCATGCTGCTCGTGTGGCTGGCGGCCGGCGCGCTGACGTGGTTCGGCGCGAGCATCTGCGCGGAGCTGTCGTCGGCGATGCCGCGGACCGGCGGCGTGTACGTCTTCCTTCGAGAGATGTTTTCGCCGGCCGTCGGATTCCTCTGGGGCTGGGCGATGTTCTGGAGCATGCACTCCGGCATCATCGCCGCGATTGCGACCGTGTTCGGACGCTACGCCGCCACCATCGTTCCGCTCAGCGACACGGGCGTGAGGCTCGTCGCCGCCGGCGGCATCATCGTGCTCTCGGCGATCAACTACGCCGGCGTCAGGCCCGGGAGCCGCGTGCAGACCGCGCTGACGGTCGTGAAGATCGCGGCGATTCTGGTGCTCCTCGTCGGACTGCTGGTCATGGGAACGCCGCGGGTGCCTGCGGTGTCGGGCGCCATCACGCCGCGAGGGTTCCTCCGGGCGCTCGTCGCCGGGCTGTTCGCCTTCGGCGGATGGCACATGGTGACGTACGCGGCCGACGAGACGCGCGCCCCCGAACGCACGATTCCGCGCGCCCTGATGCTCGGCACCGCGATCGTCGTCGTCGTCTATCTCTCGCTGAACGCGGCGTACCTGCTGGTCCTGCCGATCGACAGGGTCCTCGCCTCGTCGCACATCGCGTTCGATGCGACGGCGGCGACCGCCGGCGCGCGCGCCGCGTCGACCATTTCGGTGCTCGTGCTCGTCTCGTCGTTCGGCGCGATGAGCGGCATCATCCTCGCGGGGCCGCGGGTGTATTACGCAATGGCCGAGGACGGGCTGCTGTTCCGCTGGATGGGCGCCGTGCACCCACGCTATCGCACGCCGCACCTCGCCATCGCCGTGCAGGCGGTGTGGTCGTCGGTGCTCGTCCTCACCGGCACGTACCGCACGATCGTCTCGCGCGTCGTGTACACGGAATGGATTTTCTTCGGCGCGCTCGCCCTCGGGACGATGGCCATGCGGAGGTCGCGGGTGCACG
>DASQHH010000201.1:0-2451 GCA_035632195.1 Vicinamibacterales bacterium | reverse complement strand
AGCTGCGTCTCTCGGCCTGGACCGCCGACCCCGACCGCGCCGTGCAGGCGTTCGCCGAGGTCTTCGCCGAGTTCGATCGCCTGGAGGCGTTGATGACCGTATGGCGCGACGGCAGCGACATCTCGCGTCTGAATGCCGCGGCCGGACGCCAGCCGGTTCCGGTCTCCGCGGACACGCTCGCGGTGCTGCGCGAGGCGCGGCAGATGAGCGAGTGGAGCGGCGGCAAGTTCGATGTCACGTTCGGCGCACTGAACGATCTCTGGCGCTTCGACCACGACCAGGACAACACGGTGCCCGATCCGGCTGCGGTCCGCGCGCGCCTGCCGCTCATCGACTACCGGGCGCTGCGGATCGACGAGCCGCCCGGCACCGCCTTTCTCGCGCGCGCCGGCATGCGGGCGAACCTCGGCGGCATCGGCAAGGGATACGCCGTCGACCGGGGCGTCGACATTCTGCGGCGCCGCGGCTTCAACGACTTCATGATCCAGGCGGGCGGCGACCTGTTCGTGGCCGGACGGAAGGACGGACGACCGTGGCGCCTCGGGATCCAGGATCCGCGCGGGCCGGCCGATCGCATCTTCGCGTCGATCGATCTGTCCGACAGCACGTTCAGCACGTCGGGCGACTACGAGCGTGCGTTCGTGAAGGACGGCGTCCGCTATCACCACATCCTCGATCCTTCCACCGGCGAGCCGGCGCGCGGCTGCCGCAGTTCGACGGTCCTCGCGCCGCGGGCGGTCCTGGCGGACGGCCTGTCGAAGATGCCGTTCTGGCTCGGGCCGCAGAAGGCCATCGCGCTCTACGAGCGGCTCCACGTCGAGGCGGTGATCGTGGACGCGTCGAACGACGTGCTGATTACGCCGGGGTTGAAGGGACGGCTGCAGCTGCTGGCGGCGCCGACGGACGCGCCTTAACGGGCCGCAGCAGGATGATCCAGTGGGGGCACTTCTTCTGGTCGAGATAGAGCCGCTCGCAGTCGTCGCAGCGTACGCACTCCCGCTCCACGATCTTCGGTCCGCGAATCGCGCCCCACTCGCACGTCTTCTCGCAAATCTTGCAGGTATTGCACTCCGACCAGCGCTTGATCTTGAACACGGTGACGTTGGAAAGGACCCCGAGCAGCGCGCCGACCGGACACAGGAACCGGCAGTAGAGATTCCGCACGAACACCGTCGCCGTCAGCAGCACAGCAAGGCCGATCCACATCGGCTTCGTTCCGAACAGCGTGAACATCCAGAACGGCTCGGCGTACTGGACCGGCGACGCGAGATCCTTCGTCGCCACGTAGTAGCCGACGAGGGCGGCGAGCAGTCCGTACTTGATCCATGCCGCGCGCCGCTCAATCGCCGGTGGCGGCTCGATGCGGAGCTTCTTCGGAAGGACGGCGTCCATCAGCTGCGTCAGCGCGCCGAAGGCGCACACGCGCCCGCAGTAGACGCGCCCCCACAGCACCGTCGAGACGACGACGAACCCGGCGAAGAGATACCACGCGAGGCTGTACTTGAAAGGCGGCACGCTCAGGTCGGTCAACCGGAAGACGTCGCTGATCGAGATCAGGCTGCTCTTGTAGAAGCCCATGTACCCGACCGCGGCTGCCAGCGTGACGTATTTGATGCGGACGCTCTTGCGCAGGAACCCCGCGAGCGTCAGCGCCAGGAAGGCCGCAAGCAGGACGAGGTCGATCGCCTGCGGGCGGAGAACGTCTGCCCACGACTCGGACACTACTTCAGCGCCCCCGGTAGGAACTTCGCCGCCATGATGCGGGTGCTGTCGCGAATGGCGCGCGTCGCGCTGTTGACGCTGATCGACGCGCGGGACACCGCGTCGACATCGCGTCCGACCACGAACGGATCCCTGACGCTCTTGCCTTTGAACTGCGCGCCGAACTTGGGCGGCTCGACGGAGAAGTAGCCGTACGGCTCGGAGTGGTAATCGACGATCGCGCCGGTGATGATCCCTTTCAGATCGAGACCGACGAGGATGTGAATCGGACCGTGGTAGCCGTGCTCCTCGGGCACCATGTCCGTCGTCCAGAATGCGTAGCCGATGGGCGGCGCGTCAGGATTCGTTTTCGGGTCGATCCCGTACGCCGTGAAGTGCAGCGGATCGCCGGACAGCGGCGAGAAGGCGGCTGCGTTCGGAAACAGCTGTTTGAGCTCAGCGTCGGGGCGCGGGTTCGTCAGAATCCGCGCGGCCAGCGCCGCGACCAGGAACAGCCGCTTCATTTGCTGCCGACGTCCATCGTCGAGGTGAAGCCGTTGGTGCCCGAGTGGCTCCAGGAATGGTCCGCGCTCGCGTGCTTGTGGACGATTGAACGGAACTGCGTGTAGTCCTGATATGCGGCGTTCGGCAGGTTCATGATCTTGACGTTTCTGCCGTCGAATCCCTTCATCGCTTCCATGTCGACGGAAGATTCCGGACTCGAGAACGTCACGCGCTTGTCGGTGATCT
>DASQHH010000200.1:0-2216 GCA_035632195.1 Vicinamibacterales bacterium | reverse complement strand
GTGGTCCGGCGATCGAAGAACGCGATGTCCTGACGCAGCAGCTGCGCGAACGCGCGGTGGCGGACGTCGGCGGCCAGGCGCTCGGCCCCGAGGTTGAAGAAATAGTCGCGGAAGACCGTCCCGATTCCCTCGCACAGCAGGAGCACGAGCATCAGGAGCCCGAGCGCGTTCAGCCGCGAGAGGTCGTGGCCTTCGATGCCCTGATCGATCGTCAGCCGGATCGCGTACGGGTAGGAGAGCGCCGTGACGATGCCGATCAGCACGAAGACGAGACCGGGCCCGTACGACCGGCGCTGTGCCGCGAGCAGCGCGACGAATGCGCGCAGATGCGCCCGCGTCGACATCGACGACTGCCGTTCGGGCGGCGGTTCGAGCACCTGCGGCATCGGGCCTCAGCTTAGCATTGACGGTACAATCGCCGCGATGATGCTGGCCGGAACAGCCATCGCGACTGCGCTGTTTCTGATCGGACTCTTCGCGTACGAACACTATGCCGCCGAGAATCCGATCCTCGATCTGATCTACGAGTGGCGGCTTCGTCGACAGGATCTCGCCGCACTGGATCGCGCAGCCGCAGAGAACCCCCGGCGCGTGCCGATCATCGTCACGTTCACGACGCTGCCGAGCCGCGTGGAGCGGATCGACCTCACGCTCAAGAGCCTGCTTCGGCAGACCGTGCGCCCCGACGCAATCCGTCTGAACCTTCCGGACGCGAGCCGGCGGGAGGGCGCCCCGTACGTGCTGCCCGAGCGGATCCGCACGCTGACGCAACTCACGATCGTGCCGTGTGCGGATTACGGACCCGCGACCAAGGTGATCCCGGCGCTCTTCGACTCGTCGGCCGACGCCGCACTGCTCGTCGTGGACGACGATCGCGTGTATCAGCCGTCGTTTGTCGAACGAATGGCACGCCTTGCCGGGCGCCACCCGGACGCCGCCATCGCGTCGAGCGGGTGGGATGTCCCGGACGATCTCGTCGATCGCCCGACCACCCTGGCGGCGACGCTGTTCGGGCGCCCGCCGGCGCCGATCAAATGCACGCGCGTGCGGGGCTGCCGCGAGGTCGACGTCTTCCAGGGCCTCGCAGGATATGTAGTGCGGCCGCGATTCTTCGATCGCGAGGCGATCGCCGACTACACGCGCGCGCCCACGGCCGCCTTCTTCGTCGACGACGTCTGGATCAGCGCGCACTGCCGCGCGCGAAAGCTCGTATGCGCGGGACCGCGAACGAACTTCCCGTCGGCGCTCGACGCGCGCTTCTACAAGCGGTCGAGCCTCGGCCTCGTCAACCGCGGCGATGGCACGAACGAGAGCCGCAATAACACGATCATGCTCCGGTATTTCGCGGATCGCTGGCGTCACCGCCAGGGCGCGTGACATGAAGGCGGACGCTCCGTCCCTGTCGCGGGGCCGCCTGTTCGCGACGGCGACGGGCATGGACGCGCTCCGCGAATCGCTGCGGCGCGATCCGCCGCGGCGCATTCTCATCGTCACGCGGACACACACCGGCGACGCGGTGATGTCGACGGGCGCCGTCGAAGCCATCGTCAGGCGTTTCAGCGGGGCGGAGATCGTGCTGGAGACCACTCGCCGCGCGTGCGGCGTGTTCGACAACGTGCCGGGGATCCATGCGCGCCGGTGCCGGTCGGAGCGGTTCGAGAAACTGGCGTCGACGGTGTGGCTGCGCGCGTCGCGGCCGTTCGACCTCGTCGTCCTGCTCGACGATTCGCGACGGCGTGCGAAGGTCGCACGTTGGGGAGGCGCTCGCCAAGTGGTGGGCGTGCGCGAAGCCGACGGCGAGCCGTGGCTGTCCGCGTCGGTACGGTGGGACGCCCACGGCCACGATCTGTTCGATTCGCTGCTCGGAGTCCTCGCGCTCCTGGATGCCGGCGCCGACATCAGGCCGCGTCTGTACATCGACGAAGCGGCACGCGCGTCGGCGGACCGGGTGCTTGCGCCGCTCTCGGGAGCGCGCGCCGCGGGCGTGTTCGTCGACGCGGCAGTCGAGCAAAAGCGCTGGCCCCTCGACCGGTTCGTCGAACTCGCCGCCAGGCTCGAGCGATCAGGAGTGCCGACGCTCGCGACCGCCGGCATCGGCGGCCACCGCCGCCTGGAACCCTTCCGCCGTGCCGGCCTTCGCACCGCCGAGCCGGCGGAGCGTCCTTTGGCGCTCGCCGCACTGTTCGAGCGCCTGCAACTGCTCGTGACCAACGATA
>DASQHH010000199.1:0-6572 GCA_035632195.1 Vicinamibacterales bacterium | reverse complement strand
CCAGATGAACGTCCACGACTCCGAACGAATGGCGGGCCTGCTCGAGCAGGCGGGGTACGAGGCCACAACCGACGCGTCGGACGCCGACGTGGTGGTCATCAACACGTGCAGCGTGCGCGAGCGCGCCGAAGAAAAGCTCTATACGCGGCTGGGCGAACTCCGCCAGATGGCACTGGATGCCGGTCCGATGTTCGAGCCGCCGGTCGTCGCCGTCGCGGGCTGCGTGGCGCAGCAGGAAGGTGAGGCTATTGCCAAACGATCGGCCGGCGTCGCGGACGTCGTGGTCGGCACGCAGGCCATCCGGAAGCTGCCGATGCTGGTCGACCAGGCCGCGGCGGTGCCGGCGCGGCGGCGGACCCTCCCGCTCATCGACCTCAGCGCGCAGGACGACGTCACGTGGCCTCTGGGCGTAACGGTCCGCAACGATCCGGTCAAGGCGTACGTCACGATCATCGAAGGGTGCAACGAATTTTGCAGCTTCTGCGTCGTGCCCTACACGCGCGGGCACGAGCGGATGCGCCCGAAGGCCGACATTCTCGCCGAGGTGCGAGAGGCGGCGGCGTCCGGGCGGAAAGAGGTCCAGCTGCTCGGACAGATCGTCAATCACTACGAGGCGCCGGACGAGCCGTCGTGCGATTTCACGGGACTGCTCGAGGCGCTACACGCCGTCGACGGGATCGAGCGCATCCGCTTCGCGAGCCCGCATCCGCGGCACTTCGACGACCGCTTCCTCGACGCGATGCGCCGGCTCCCGAAGATCTGCCGGCACCTGCATCTGCCGGTGCAATCGGGGTCGACGCGGGTGCTCGAGAGGATGCGCCGCCGGTATACGCGCGACGGCTACCTCGACCTCGTCGGCCGCATCCGCGCGTCGCTGCCGGAGGTGGCGCTATCGACCGATATGATTGTCGGGTTCCCCGGCGAGGACGCGGCGGACTTCGACGAGACGCTGTCGCTGACGTCGGCGGTCGGGTTCCACAGCATGTTTTCGTTCAAGTACTCGGAACGGCCGAACACGCTGGCGGAGAAGCGGCTGGCCGACACGGTGTCGGAAGAGGAGAAGACGCGGCGGATCGTGGCGCTGCAGGCGCTGCAGCGCGACATCCAAACGCGGCTGAATGCGGCGCTCGTCGGGGCGCGCGTCGAGGTACTGGTCGACGCGGCGAGCCGGCGGCGCGACACTGAGCTGTCCGGCCGGACGACCGGCAACGTCGTCGTCAATCTGCCCGGGCCGGCCGAATGGATCGGGCGTACAGTGCCGGTTCGCGTCGAGCGCGCCGGCGCGCACAGCGTCTGGGGACAGGTAAGCCGGTAGTCGGAGTCCTGTAGACGGGAGTCAGGAGTCGGCGGACCATGCAAATCGAAATGACGATCAAGGGGCTGATGGTCGACCCCATCACCAACATGCCGATCGTCATCCTCCGGGACAAGGACGGACAGCGGGTACTGCCGATCTGGGTCGGGATTTTCGAGGCGAACGCCATCGCGCTGCAGATCGAGAACGTATCGACGCCGCGGCCGATGACGCACGACCTGCTGCGGAACATCATCCACGACCTCCACGCCGACGTGCAGAAGATCGTCGTCTGCGACCTGCAGGAGAATACCTTCTACGCGCTGATTTACCTGGCGATCGGCGAAGGGACGGTCTCGATCGACGCCCGCCCGAGCGACGCCATCGCGCTGGCGCTCCGGACCCGGGCCCCGATCTACGTCGAGGATTCCGTGATCGACAACGCCAAGACGGTCGACTTCTCGTCGGAAAAGGCGGACGCCGACCGCCTGCACAAGTGGCTCGAGAGCCTCGACCCCGAAGAGCTCGGCAAATACAAAATGTAGGCACGTAAACCCGAAACCAGTCTGCTAGAATGGCCGCGGGTTCCCCGTCCGGCCATTCGATGATCGTTGCCATTGCCAATCAGAAGGGCGGCGTCGGCAAGACGACAACCGCCATCAACCTCGCGGCGGCGCTCGCGCTGCGGGGCAAGCGGACGCTTCTCATCGACCTCGACCCCCAGGCGAACAGCACGATGTCGTTCCTGGAGATGCCCACGGTCACCAAGAGCGTGTACGACGCCATCGCCGACGGGACGCCGTTCGAAGAGGTGATCGTCCGGTCGCCGCTCGACAACCTGTCGATTGCGCCGTCGCGGATCGCCCTCGCGAAACTCGAGGCGAAGCTGGTGGGGGAGATGGACGCGCATTTCCGGCTGAAGGACCGGCTCGCGCCGATCCGGAAGACCTATCCGAACATCGTCATCGACTGCCCGCCGACCCTCGGCCTGCTGACGGTCAACGCCCTGGTGGCGGCGACGCACCTGCTGATCCCGATCCAGTCCTCGTATTTCGCGCTCGAAGGCACCGACGACCTCCTCGAGACGATCGAGAAAGTGCGCGCGCGGCCCAATCCGGCGCTGCGGATTCTGGGCGTCGTGATTACGATGCACGACAAGCGGACGGCGCTCGCGCGCGACATCCGGACCGAAATCGGCAAGGTGTTCGGCGGCAAGGTGTTCAAGACCGTGATCACGAAGAGCGTCCGGCTCGAGGAGAGCCCGGCGTACAAAGAGTCGATCTTCACGTTTGCGCCCGATTCGACCGGGGCGACGGAGTACTACCGGCTCTGCGAGGAGGTCATCGACCGTGCCTAGACGAGGACTGCCTGAGCAGGTCGCCATGCGGCACGACGTGCACTACGTCGAGGCGCTGGCCCAGTCGGCGGGGACGCCGATCGGCCGCATGGTGGCAATCGAGAAGATCGATCCGAACCCGAACCAGCCCCGCCAGGTGATGGGCGACCTGTCGGAGCTGATCGCGTCGATCACGGAAAAGGGCGTGCTCGAGCCGCTGGTGGTGCGGCAGCGCGGCGACCGGTTCCAGATCGTGGCCGGCGAGCGGCGCTACCAGGCCGCCGTGCAGGTCGGCCTGCGCGACCTCCCGGTGGTGATTCGGGAGGCGGACGATACCGAGGTGCTCGAACTGGCGCTGATCGAGAACCTGCAGCGCAAGGACCTGACGCCGTTCGAAGAAGCCGAGGCGATGCACGGGCTGAGCGACAACTGCGGCTACACGCACGAGGACCTGGCGCGTCGGCTCGGCAAGTCCCGGACGTCGGTCACCGAGTCGCTGGCGCTGTTGGACATGCCCGAGGAGGTCAGGAGCCTCTGTCGGCTGGCCGACATTTCGTCTAAGTCATTGCTTCTGCAGATCGTTAGGCAGGAGACGCCCGAGAAAATGACCGCCCTCGTCGAGCGCATCGCCAGTCAGGGCGGGACGACGCGGCAGGAGTTGCGGGACGCGGCGAAGCGACCGAAGGCGGGACGGCCGAAGCACTTCACGTTCGCCTGGCGCCCGCCGACCAAAGCATTCAATATCAAACTGAGTTTCGCGAAGAGCCGTGCAAGCCGCGACGAAATCATCGACGCGCTCGAAGCTATCCTGAAGGAACTCCGCAAGAAGTAGGCGTCGCCGAGGGCTCCGAGCGCGCCACCACGACGAGAGTTAACATAACAGGCATTATCGGACGTCTTGGGTATCGCGAGACGAATGGGCCTGTGCATGAACTGTTGAAGGCTTAGACCTGCCAGTTGCGGGCGTCGAACAGCCCGTCCGGAACGGTCACTTCGATGGGACGATGGTCCGGATGGCGCTCGATTTCGACGTTGCGGACGTCATACACGGCGATAAAGAACGCAATCGGAGCCCCGGGCTGGGCTCCGCCAAGCTCGGCCAGCGGCAGGCCGACTTCAAGAACGTCGCTTGCAGCGACGACGGCGCCGTCGGGACCGTGATCGGTCCACGGCACTGCGCGGCCACCGGGCACTGTTGCGGGGCGTCGCCAGAAATGCCCCGCGAGGCGTCCGTCGAACCGCCGCACCGAGAACCGAACGCCCTCCGGCGTCAGGAACTTCAGCGACACTTCGTGGCCCTCGGCCAGAAGGTCGATCATCGGCCTTGCGGCATCGACCCTGATCAGAAGCCGGTCGCGATCGAACCCGAAATGCACGAGTCGCAACCGGGAGGCGCCGCCGGTGCGATGCATCGCCGCCGAGATGTCGCGGATCTCAAGACTGCCGGCTCCGAGCCATTCGAAATAGCTCGTCGCGCTCCCGTCCAGCCGAGGCGACAGCCGCGCGTTGGGCTGAGTCAGGACCGGCGGCGGCAGGCCCTGTGAGATGTTCGTCACGAACAGCTCGTCGGGCACGGGCCTCCCGAGCAGCTGGTACGCGTTCCGAAGGTGGCGTCGGAAGAGATCGTCGAACTCGAGGTCGTGCGCCGAGGAATGGTCGTCGCCGTACCACCAGCACCAGTCGCTGCCTTCGGCCACCAGGATTTCCTCGAACGCTTCCGCCCGGGCCGCAGGCGTCACGGCAACCGCGGGGACCGATGACAGCGTCAGCCGCGCATCCGCCAGCTGGCTCCAGGCACGCTGATCGTCCGCGTGGCCGATCCAGATGTAGAAGTTCGCGTCAATCCACGAGCCGGGGAAGATCGACGGCAGCTCCCGAGTGGCGCCGGCGGTCGCCTCGCCGACGGTGACCGTCGTGAGCTCCGTGTGGCCCGTCAGCCGTCGATAGAGGGCGCGCAGGAACGGGCGCCCCCCGCCTTCGAAGTGCTCCCACGCGTTCTCGCCGTCCAGAATGATGGGGATGACGGGCTCTTCCCCACCGCCTCGCGCCCGAAACCGCCTGCCGGCCTCGACGAGGCGGCCCGCGAAGTCGTCCGCCGCGGCGTCGGCGGCCCAGCCGGCATAGGTGAAGCCGATCAAGTCCGACAGCACGTGGTCCCGGAACAGGCACGCGACCGAGGCGCCACCGGTCTTGAGGACGTGCGGCGCGTACAGCCGCTCGGGCTGCTCGACATGGCCGGCGCCGTCACGGGTAAAGGTGACGCCCAGCGAACGCGCCAGGATCAGTTCGTCTGTCGCCATCCAGCGGAAGCCGGCAGCGGCGACGAGCGGCGCCATGGCATTCGACACGCTGCCTTCCGACGGCCAGAGTCCGGTCGGCCGGCGGCCGAACAGCCGCTCGTGGCAGGCGACCGCCCGCGACAACTGCTCCGCCGCGTCCTCCGGATGCTGAAACCGCTGGCGCGGCGTCCGGGCGTTCGGGTGCGTCTGCAGGTACACGTCGGTATCGCACAACAGCGGCAGGATCGGGTGGTAGAAAGGGGACGCCGAGATCTCAATCTGTCCGCGGTCGGCCGCGGCCCGATACTCCGGAATCACCCGGTTCAAAATCTCGAGTTCCACCTCGCGGAGCACGGCCTTGTCGGCTTCGGTGTAGTCCCTGCCCTTCGCCAACAGGCGGCGCACACGGTCGTCAGCCTCGAGGTACGACGGATCGACCCACGCCAGCTTGTGCCAGACCTGCAGGTCGCGCAGTTCGTCGACACTGAACGTCGACGGCGGGTTGCGGCGGCGCGCATACAGGTCCGCATACCGCGGATAGACGTCGATCATGCGCTGCTGCTGCGCATGGAAGAAGTTCTCGAGCATGAACGCGGCGTCGGCTGGGTCCAGTGTCTCCGCCGGCTTCAGGCTCAGGTCCAGCGAACGATCGCGGGCCCGCGCTGCGGCGAACGCCTCGAGCTGCACGAGCAGCGACGGCACGAGGTTGAAGGTGACCTTGACCTCGGGGAACTCGCGCATCAGCGCGACCATCCCGTAGTAGTCCTTCAGGGCGTGCAGCCGCACCCACGGCAGGATGTGCTCGTGGGTCACCAGGTCTTCGTAGAACGGCTGGTGCATGTGCCACAGGATGGCGACGCGGGTCATCGGGTGATCCGGAGCGATGCTACTCTATCCGTGTTGTTCAGACTGCTCGATCGCTACCTGGTCCGGCAGATCCTGCTGCCGTTCAGTTTCTGCCTCGTTGGGCTGACGTTCGCGCTCGAGATCCCGCCCATCCTGCAGACCGGCGAGCGCTTCATCGCCAAGGGAGTGAACTGGCGAATCATCATCGAAGTGCTGATGACGCTGCTGCCGCAGGCGCTCGGCGTCACGATTCCGATGGCGCTGCTGCTGGGCATCCTGATCGGCCTCGGGCGTCTGTCGGCGGACCGGGAAATCGTCGCGCTGCAGGCGTGCGGCGTCAGCGTGTTCCGCATCCTGCGACCGCTGGGCGTTGCGGCGATCGCGGCGACGGCAGCGACCTGCTACGTCATGATCGTCTCGCTGCCGAACGCGAACCAGACCTACCGTGAGATCACCTTCAACATCATTGCGTCGAGCGCCGAGGGCGACGTCAAGCCGCGCGTCTTCTTCCAGCAGTTCCCGAACCGCGTCGTGTACGTGCGCGAGATCCCGACAACGGGCGGCTGGCACGACGTGTTCATCGCCGACACCTCGCATCCCGACGAGACGGACGTCTACCTCGCGCGCCGTGGCAGGCTCATGATCGACCGCGAACGCAAGACCGTGCGCCTCCTGCTCGAGGACGGTACGCAGCACGTCACCTATCCGCAGAAGCCGGACGATTACACCGGGACGGCGTTCGAACAGCTGACGCTCGACATCAACTGGGAGGACGTCTTCCCGCGGACGCAAATCATGAAGGGCGATCCCGAGAAGA
>DASQHH010000198.1:0-5072 GCA_035632195.1 Vicinamibacterales bacterium | reverse complement strand
CTGCGCAGCGGCGGGCTGGAGGAAGGGATGGAAGTCCTCACGGGCGTCACCGGGCTTGGATCGACGCGCGCGACCGCGCCCGGCGGTTCAGGCAATCCGCTGATGCCGCAGCGCGGCGGACCACCCGGACGGGGCCGTTAGCGATGGCATCGACCGTCATCGGGGTCAAGAGCCTCGTCAAGACCTACGTCGTGGGCGAGGTCGAGGTCCGCGCGCTGCGCGGCGTGAACCTCGAGGTGCCGACCGGCGAGTTCCTCGCGGTCACGGGGCCGTCGGGCTCGGGCAAGTCGACGTTCATGCACATCGTCGGCTGCCTGGATCGACCCACGTCCGGGCAGTACTTCCTCGACGGCCAGGACGTCTCGCGGATGTCGAAGGATGCGCTCGCTGCGGTGCGCAACAAGAAGATTGGCTTCGTGTTTCAGGGCTTCAACCTGCTGTCGCGGACGTCGGCGCTCGACAACGTCGAGCTGCCGCTTCTCTACGGCAGCGGGCTCAAGTCCGCTGAACGGCACAAGCGCGCGATGGAGGTGCTCGGCGCGGTCGGTCTCGGGAACCGCGCGGACCACCATCCCAATCAGCTCTCGGGCGGCCAGCAGCAGCGCGTCGCGATCGCGCGCGCGCTCATCAACACGCCGTCGATTCTGCTCGCCGACGAGCCGACCGGGAACCTCGACACGCGAACGAGCATCGAAGTGATGGACATCTTCCAGCGTCTCAATCGCGAGCGCGGAATCACGGTCGTGCTGATCACCCACGAGCTCGACATCGCGGAATACGGCACGCGCATCGTTTCCTTCCGGGACGGCGTCGTCGTGGCAGACAAGGCCGTCGCCAGGCGGCGGCTCGCGCAGGAAGAACTGGCCGCCCTGCCCCCGGTCGCCGAAGCGGTGTAGGTTCGTCCAGGCACACGAAGGAGTTTTCTCGATGTCGGTCCTGATGGTCTTCCGCGTCGCGTTCAAGGCGCTCGGCCGGAACAAGCTTCGCACCGCGCTCACGATGCTCGGCATGATCATCGGCGTCGCGGCGGTCATCACGATGGTGGCGCTCGGGACGGGCGCGCAGACGTCGATCGAGGCGCAGATCCAGTCCACCGGCACGAACATGATCGTCGTCAGCGCCGGCAACTTCTCGCAGGGCGGCGTGCGCCAGGGCCAGGGCAATGCGAGCACGCTCGTGCCGGACGACGCCGTGGCCATCTCGCATGTCGATGGCGTGCAGTATCTGGCTCCGGGCGTGAACACGCGCGGACAGCTGATCTTCGGCAACCAGAACTGGAACACGCAGGTGCAGGGCACCGACGTGGACTTCCCGCAGATCCGGTCGTGGCCCGTGCAGCAGGGCAACTTCTTCACGCCGCAGGATGTGCAGACGGCCGCCAAGGTCGTCGTGCTCGGCACGGTCGTCCGCGATCAGCTGTTCGGGCCCGACTCGAATCCGATCGGCCAGGTGATTCGAATCGGAAACAGCACGGCCGCGGGCCAGACAAGCTATCCGTTCACGGTCGCCGGCGTGCTGATCAGCAAAGGCCAGTCGGGCGTCGGCCAGGATCAGGACGATGTGGTCTTCGTTCCCTACACCACCGTCATGAAGAAGATGCGGGGCATCACGTTCATCCAGCAGGTGAACGTGTCGGCCGCGTCCGCAAGCGACACGTCCAACACCGCCGACCGCATCGCCGCTCTGCTGCGCGTCCGGCACAAGATTCAGCCGGGAGACCCGGACGACTTCATGGTGCGAACCATGGAGGAAATGGCCGCCGTCCGCGTCCAGGCGACGCAGACCATGACGGCGCTGCTCGCGAGCATCGCCGGCGTGTCGCTGCTCGTCGGCGGCATCGGCATCATGAACATCATGCTGGTGTCGGTCACCGAGCGAACGCGCGAGATCGGGCTGCGCATGGCGATCGGCGCGCGCGGCCGCGACGTGCTGCTGCAGTTTCTCGTCGAAGCAGTGGTGCTGAGCCTGTTCGGAGGATCGATCGGCATTGCGCTCGGATTCGGGCTCTCGCAGGGCGTCACGCTCTGGATGAATTGGCCGACCGCCGTGTCGCCGGGAGCCGTCGCGGTTTCGTTCGGCTTCGCCGGCGCCATCGGCGTCTTCTTTGGCTTCTACCCAGCCCGCAAGGCCGCAGCGCTCGATCCGATCGACGCGCTGCGATTCGAATAAACTTGGATCGGGATGTTGTGCCCCACTCGATACGTTCTGTCTCTGATTGTCATCGCGGCGCTAGCCGCGCCCGCGTGCTCCGGCGGCGAAGCCGCCTCTGACAAGCCGGCGAATCCGGCAAACGCGGGCGGCGCCGCCGCAGCCGGAGGCCGTGGCCGCGGCGCAGGCGGCGACGTGCCCGTCACCATCGCCACCGTCGAACGCAAGTCCATGCCCATCAAGATCGAAGGCATCGGCACCGTCATCGCGGCATCGACCGTGGCCGTCCACGCTCAGATCACCGGAACCCTGACCGAGGTGCATTTCGTCGAGGGCCAGGACGTGAAGCAGGGCCAGGTGCTGGTCTCGCTGGACAGGCGGCCGCTCGAAGCGGCGCTGCAGCAGGCGCAGGCGACGCTGGATCGCGACATCGCACAGTCGGCGTATGCGAAAGCGCAGTCCGCGCGGACCGTGGACCTGCAGAACCGTGGCATCGCGACGAAGGATCAGGCCGATCAGAGCACCGCCGCCGCCGCCGCGCTCGACGCCACGGTCAACGCCGACCGCGCCAACGTCGAGAACGCGAAAGTGCAGCTCGATTACGCGACCATCACCTCGCCGCTCGACGGACGCACGGGCCTGCTGCAGGTGCATCCGGGCAATCTCGTTCGGGCCACCGACACGCAGCCCATCGTCACCATCAACAAGATCTCGCCCGTCTACGTTTCTTTCTCCGTGCCTGAGGCGCAGCTGCCCGCGCTGAAGCGCTTCATGGCACAGGGCCAGCTCGCGGTGTCGGCGCACGCGCCCGAGGACACCGCCGCGCCGTCGATGGGGCGCATTACCTTCATCGACAACGCCGTCGATCCGACGACGGGACAGATCAAGGTGAAGGGCACGTTTCCCAACACCGACCTCCGCCTCTGGCCCGGGCAGTTCGTGCAGGTCTCGGTCACGCTGACGTCGGATCCGGACGCCATCAGCGTCCCGAGCGCCGCCGTGCAGACGGGCCAGCAGGGCGACTACGCGTTCGTCGTCAAGCCGGACCAGACCGTGGAGCTGCGGCCGGTCGTCGTCGAGCGCACGGCCCGCGACTGGTCGGTGATCCGCAGCGGCCTGCAGCCCGGCGAAACGGTGGTCACGGACGGACAGCTGCGCCTCGTACCCGGGAGCCGCATCACGGTCAAACCGGCGGCGGGGGCTCCCGCGGCGGCGCCTGAATCCAGGAAGTAGCGGTCATGAATATAGCTGAGCTCTTCATCAAGCGCCCGGTCACGACGACGCTGCTGATGCTCGGCATCATCGTCTTCGGGGCGATGGCGTACCGGCTGCTGCCGGTGAGCGACCTGCCGACGGTGGACTTCCCCACTATTCAGGTCTTCGCGAGCCTGCCCGGCGCGAGTCCGGAAACGATGGGCTCGGCGGTCGCGCTGCCGCTCGAGAAGCAGTTCGCGACCATCGCCGGCCTCAACTCGATCAACTCGACGAGCTCGCAGGGCAGCACGAACATCGTCCTGCAATTCGACTTGAGCCGGAACATCGACGCGGCCGCCCAGGACGTGCAGTCGATGATCGCGAAGACGGCTCGACAGCTGCCGCCGCAGATGCCGACGCCGCCGTCGTACCAGAAAGTCAACCCCGGCGACCAGCCGGTGCTGTTCCTGGTGCTGCGGTCGGCGACGCTGCCGATGTCGGCGGTGGACGAGTACGCGGAAGGTACGATCGCGCAGCGCATCTCGATGGTCACCGGCGTCGCGCAGGTCAACATTTACGGCCAGGCGAAGTACGCGGTCCGGATCGACGCGGACCCGAACAAGCTCGCCGCCTACAGCATCGGGCTCGACGACCTCGCCTCGGCGATTTCGAACCAGAACGCGAACCTGCCGACCGGCACGATTTACGGCGCGGACAAGACGTTCGTGGTGCAGGCGAACGGACAGCTGATGCGTGCGGCCGCGTACGGCCCGATGATCATCGCCTACCGGAACGGCAACCCGGTCCGGCTCGACGAAGTCGCGCACGTCTACGACGGCATCGAGAACGACAAACAGGCCGCGTGGTACGGCGGGCAGCGGACGATCTACCTGGCGATTCAGAAGCAGCCGGGCACCAACGTCGTGCAGGTCGTCGACGCCGTGAAGGCGCTGCTGCCGACCTTCCGCGCGCAGATGCCGGCGTCGGTGTCGCTCGACGTCCGCACGGATCGCTCCATCGCCATCCGCGAATCGGTCTCCGACGTGAAGTTCACGCTGATGCTGACGATCGGCCTCGTCATCTTCGTGATCTTCGTCTTCCTGCGGAACGTCTCGGCGACGATCATCCCCAGCCTGGCGCTGCCGGCGTCGATCGTCGGCACGTTCGCGGTGATGTACCTGCTCGACTACAGCCTCGACAACCTGTCGCTGATGGCGTTGACGCTCAGCGTCGGGTTCGTCGTCGACGACGCGATCGTGATGCTGGAAAACATCGTCCGGCACATGGAGATGGGCAAGGCGCCGATGCGCGCGGCGTTCGACGGGTCGAAGGAGATCGCCTTCACGATCATCTCGATGACGATCTCGCTCGCGGCCGTGTTCATCCCGGTGCTGTTCATGGGCGGCATCGTCGGCCGTCTGCTGCACGAGTTCTCGGTGACGATCGGCGTCGCGATCCTTGTCTCGGGGTTCGTCTCGATCAGCCTCACGCCGATGCTGTGCAGCCGGTTCCTGCGACCGCCGCATAACGAGAAACACGGCTGGTTCTACAACGCGACCGAGCGGATGTTCGAGGCGTGGCTGCGCCTCTATGACTGGACGCTGCAGGCCAGCCTCCGCTGGGGGTTGACGACGATGGCGATCTCGGTCGTGCTGCTGGTCGGAACGGTCTATCTGTTCACGATCATTCCGAAAGGGTTCCTGCCCAGCGAGGATCAGGGACGATTCCAG
>DASQHH010000197.1:0-4314 GCA_035632195.1 Vicinamibacterales bacterium | reverse complement strand
CAGGCTGCCGGGCGAATCGGAACGATCGGATCCGCGCGGCGCATCGACCGGCTCTCGGGCGGATCGATGAGCGTGCGGATTTGCGCTCGGAGAACGGACGGCGTCAGCGGCCGGACGAGGAAGGCGTCGCACCCGTTCTCGAACGCCTCGTCGCGCACATCGGCGTCATCGGAGACCGCGATGATCCGAATGCCGCTCGTCCAGCTGGATTGCCGCAGCTTCACAATCGTGTCCCACCGCATGACGTCTGCCTTGACGAGGTCCATGACGATGACGTGCGGCCACAGATCGGCGGCCTTCTGGACTGGGTCGTCGGTGTCGCGCGTGGCGAAGACATCGCAGTCCATCGTGGCGAGGTGCTCGGCGTAAATCGTGCGGATTGCGCTGTCGCGGTCCACGATCAGGACCGCTGGATGGTCGGGACGCCGGAGTGCAAGCCACACCGGCGACTGGTCGACGCCCGAGGGAAGAATGGTACGGGGCATGGCCTACGCCGTGGCCCGCGTTTGTTCGATCGCCGCGGCGGACTGCCGTGGATCGATCATCAGGCGCAGCGCGAAACCCTGCGGCCGTGTCGGCGAGGCCGGCGACACTCGATACACCGCAGAGAGGATGCGTCCCTGAAGCGACTGCGGCAGCGCGCCATCGACGGCGCGGCCGTCACGCTCCAGCTGAAATTGCACAAGCCGGTACAGAGGGATGGAGACGGGCGATTGCGATTCGACGTAAACGCCGAATCGGCTTACGTTGCGCGTGACGACCGTGGCGAAACGCGTCATCCCCCGCGAATCCTTCCACGTAAGCCTCGCGGGCAGGGTTACTGCCCGGCGCTCGGTCGTCCGCTTGTTCGCCGTTTGGCTCTTCGGATCTGTCCAGATATGCTTCACGCGAACCCCCTGGGGGAAGTTGTCGCGTAGTCTGTTATCAAGGTTTGCGCCGTGTGCAGAGTTGCGCATTGGCTGGTAGCTAAGGGCGGACTAACTCCCATATTCACAGAGGCTTGAAAGTTCTGTGCAACGAGACGGTTCTCTGTGCAAGCAGACTACTTCGTATACAGCCAACCCGTTAACTGGATACTGTCTATCCTGGTGAAGGTGGCGCCGAGAGCCGCGCCGAGCCGGTGTATTCGCGCGAGGTCTCAGTGGGCGTCCGCTTCGACTCGGGAGTCGAGACCGAGGCGGCGCAGTTTCAGGTATAGACCGCGCCGAGTGAGACCGAGCAGTCGGGCACTCTCCGAGATGTTGCCGCCGCTACGATCCAGCGCCGCCTGGATGAGGTCCCGCTCCACCGCCTCGATTGCCGAGGCCAGGTTCGTAGACGCGAGGCGCCCGCGTGACGGAGCGGGCGCGACATCCGCGGACACCGCCAGTCGCGTGTTCAGAACTTCCGGCGACAGATGCGCCGGATCGATGAGGCCGCCGGGAGCGCTCAGCGCCACGGCGCGCTGAATCTCGTTCTTCAACTGCCGCACGTTGCCGGGCCACCAGTACTGCGAGAACACGTCGAGCGTCTCGGAGCTCAGATTGACGTCCGGTTTGCCGAGGCGCTCGACGGCCTCACGGAGAAAGAACGTGCTGAGCAGCGGGATCTCTTCGCGCCGATCGCGCAGCGGCGGGACGTGAATGCGAATGACGCTCAAGCGGTAGTACAGATCCTCGCGGAACTTTCCCTCGGCGACGCGTTGCTCGAGGTCGGCGTTGGTCGCAGCCAGCACGCGCACGTCGACCCGCTGCGGCTTCGTTTCGCCGATCGGCATGATTTCCGACTGTTCGAGGAACCGCAGCAGCTTCGGCTGCACGTCGAGCGGCAGGTCTCCGATTTCGTCGAGGAACAGCGTGCCGCCGGCCGCCGTGCGCACGAGGCCGGGCTGATCGGACACCGCGCCGGTGAAGCTGCCGCGGCGATGGCCGAACAGCTGGCTGTCCGCGAGGTCGCGGCCCGTGGTGGTGCAGTTGTAGGGAAGAAAGGTCGCCGCGCTGCGATGCGACCCGACGTGGATCGCCCGGGCGACCAGCTCCTTGCCGGTGCCGCTCTCGCCCGTGATCAGCACGGTCAGGTCGCTGCCCTGAAGCCGCTGAATCTGCTCCATGACGCGCGCCATCGCGGCGCTGGCCGCCAGGAAGCCGGGTAGCAGCGGCTCGAGTGATCGATCGAGAGCCATGCCGACGGGCGCCGTCGATCGATCGCGCGCGGCGCACAGCGCGAATCCCTGCCGCGCGACCGCGGCGATCATCCGCAGCCGCCGCATGACGGGATGACCGATCGGCCGGGGCGATACGACCAGGCCATGACGCGCACCGTCCTGATCGCGTCCGAGCGGCTCGAGGACGCCCGTGCCGCGCGAATACGTGTTCCCGTGCGCGGCAGCGCGCGCGAGCGACCGCGCGGTATCGGCGTCGCAGCCGGCCGCCGCAACAACCCGGACGTCGCCGCCCGCAAGCTCGATGAAGACGACGCTCGATTCCGCGGCGGCCGCCTCGAGGAGCGCCGCCGCCGTCTCGCGCCCGAGCAGTTCCGGCAGCGCCGCTGCGTCGACGATGCGCCGGACGATCGCATCGTCGGCGTCGGCCGGAGAAATGACGTACTGGCCGGTGCCGATCGTCGTCAGCAGCGCTTCGGCCGCGCGCGTGTCGTCCACGTCGCGATCGGCGCCGAGCTGCTGGAAGATGTGCAGCGCCTTGTGCAGATGCCGCTCCGCGATCGATCGGGCGCCCGTTTCGGCAACGAGCCGTCCGAGCTGCAGGTGGCTGAGCGCCGACTGGTACCGTTCGCCGAGGAGATCGAGCAGCGTCGCGCTCTGGGAGAAGTCGTGATACGCGTCCGCGGCGCCGCCGGTTTTCGCATGCAGCGCTCCGCGCAGGCGGAGATACTCACCCCATGCCGCCGGCGTGCGCCGGGGATCGAGGGCGTCGGCGGCCGCCGCGAGGCGTTTGCCTGCCTCGTCGAGTCGCCCGTCCGCGACGAGCGCTTCGGCCGCTACGAGCGTCGCTTGAAGCGCATCGAACGGCGGCGCTCCGGCCTGGAGCATTTCGTCGGCCTGGACGACCGCTTCTGCCGGGTGACCTCGCCGCAGCGCGAGGCGCGCGCCGAGGACGCGCACGGACCATTCGTACCACCGGCTCGTCTGCCGACCGTAGGCGCCGTACGCTTCGCTGGCGCGTCCGAGGAAGTCGGCGGCGACGTCGTACTTGCCGCGAATGAGATGGATCTGGGCGAGCGTGTCGAACACCGCGCCGGTCGTCTCGTTGAATTGAATCGGGCTGCGGACGTCGAGCGCCCGGTGCAGCGCCTGCTCGGCGCGCGTCAGGTCGCCGAGCTGGACGCAGATCTGGCCGAGCGTCGCCAGCGCGACGGCGAGGCCGTGGCTGGAGCCGTGCTGTTCGTGGAGCACCACGCTCCGCTCGGCGAGCGCGAGCGCCTGTTCGTACCGGTGCTGCAGCATCATCACGTTCGCCTGGTTGCCGCAGACCGTCGCCATGACATCGTCGGCGGGCACCGTGGCGGCGAGCCGCTCTGCCTGCCGGAGCGCCATCATGGCCTCTTCGTACTGGCCGAGCTGCGCCATCGAGATGCTCGACAGCGAATGGACCAGCGCGAGGTGGCGGCGGTCGCCCGTTGCGTGCAAGGCGGAGGCGGCCTTCGTGATGTGCTCGCGCACGATGGCCATGTCGCCGACCTGGCGGTAGCACTGGCCGAGCTCATAGTGGGCGAGGCCGATGGCGCGCGAATCGTGCGCGATCTCGGCCTGCTTGAGGGCCCGGACGTGCAGTGCGATCGCGCGAGACTGGTCGCCCCGGGCCGATGCGACGCGGCCGTGAAGCCGCCACAGCGCCGACAGCCGTTTCGGTGCGACGGTGTCGCGGAAGGTGTCCGGGGGGCGGCCGAGCGCGCTCGCGGCCTGATCGAGGTCGTCCTGCAGGAGCGCCGCCTCCGCCATCATCGACCGCAGCGTCAGCTCGTCGTCTCGTGTCAGCGACCCCGAGGTGCGCAGAACAGGCGCCAGCATCTGGATCGCTTCCGTCCCGCGTCCGCGTTCGAGCGCAGCAGCCGCCCGCGCGAACAATCCCTGCAGTGACGAGGAGGGCACCGACGGGAGTATAGAGCTTTTCAGTTTTGTGGTCTGGGGTTTGCGTCCCGGAACGGACGGCCTTTCGTAGCGAGACGCGCTTCGAGCTTCACCGTGCAGTCGCAGTCGCCGCACGACCACGGTTCGGTGCCGTTGACGTCGCGGCAACGGCTCCGCGCGTGCGCATCCTGAACCTTCTCGAGAGTGAAGTACGCCTCCCAATATGGCCGTTCTTCGAGGAGCGGCGT
>DASQHH010000196.1:0-9001 GCA_035632195.1 Vicinamibacterales bacterium | reverse complement strand
GGTCTCGAATGCCACGGTGACTCTGCCATCCGGCCGGTTGTATTTGACGGCGTTCGAGAGCAGGTTCATCAGAATCTGATTCAGCCGCTGCCGGTCGGCGTTCACCGTCAGCTCCCGCGTCTCCGGCGCGCGCAGCGTGATGCGGCGCTTCCGCGCCAGCGGCTCCACGAGTTCGACCGCCTGCCGCACCACTTCGGACGCGTCGATCGGCTCGAGCGACAGCGAGAGATGCCCCGCCTCGATGCGCGCGATGTCGAGGACTTCGTTGATCAGGTCCAGGAGGTGCCGGCCGCCGCGAAGGATCAGATCGACGCCCTCGCGATCCTCGGCATCCAGCTCCTTTTCGCGGAGCAGCTGCGCGAAGCCGAGGATGGCGTTCAGCGGCGTCCGGAGATCGTGGCTCATCCGCGAGATGAAGTCGCTCTTGGCGCGGTTCGCGCGCTCCGCCTCGATGCGGGCGATCCGCAGCTCGTTGGTCCGTTCGATGACCCGCTGTTCGAGCTCCGTGTTGAGCCGGTGCAGCGCCTCCTCGGCTTCCCTGCGCTTCGCGCGCTCGGCCGCCTCGCGCAGCGCCCGGTGGATCGCCGACGGCAGCCTGGCCATCCGGTCCTTCAGGACGTAGTCGGTTGCCCCTGCCTTGAGGCGCTCCACCGCAAAGTCCTCACCGATGCTGCCCGACAGGAAAATGAACGGCACATCCGGACAGATCCGCGCCGCCGTCACCTGCGCAGCAGCGCCGTCGAACGACGGCAGGTTGTAGTCCGCGAGGATGACGTCGAACGACTCCGCCGCCAATGCGGTCTCGAACGCCGCACGGCTGTCCACCTGCTGGATCGTCGCCGCGATGCCGCCGCCCGCCACCGTCGCGGCCGCGAGCGCCGCATCGGCAGTGCTGTCTTCGAGGTGCAGGATGCGGAGCGCCGCCGTCATACCCTCTTGGGCGCGGCCAGGGCGGCGGGCGTCTCATTGATGACCGCCCAGAAGCCGCCGAGCAGCTTCACCGCGTCCGTGAACTCGTGGAAGTCCACCGGTTTGACGACGTACGCGTTGACGCCGAGGTCGTAGCTGCGGACGAGATCCGTCTCCTCCCGCGACGACGTCAGCACGACGACCGGGATCGTCTTCAGCTGAGGGTCGGATTTGATCGCGCGCAACACCTCGATGCCGTCGACCTTCGGCATCTTCAAATCGAGCAGCACCAGCACGGGCCGGGTCTGCTGACGGTCGGCGTACTTGTTGCGGCAGAGCAGGTAGTCCAGCGTCTCGGCACCGTCTCGCGTGACGGTGATCGGATTGACGACGCGATTCTCGCGCAGCGCCGCCATCGTCAGTTCCACGTCCGCCGCGTTGTCCTCGGCGAGAAGGATGTGGTTCAGATCGGCAGTCACCGTCGCACGTCTCCCTGATTCGGCAGCGCGATGAAGAAGGTGGCGCCTTTGTCGACCGCGCCCTCGGCCCAGACGCGCCCGCCGTGGCGCTGCACGATGCGGCGGACGTTCGCGAGCCCGATGCCCGTTCCCTCGAATTCGTCGCTGCTGTGCAGGCGCTGGAACACGCCGAACAGCTTGTGCGCATACTGCATGTCGAAGCCGACGCCGTTGTCGCGAACGTACACGACCGTCTCCTGCGGCGTCGAGCCGTCCTCGCCGATTTCGACGACGGCACGGTCGCGATGCCCGCTGTACTTCACCGCGTTCGAGAGCAGATTGACCATGGCCAGCCGCAGCAGCGCCCAGTCTGCGTCGACGTCCGGCAGCGGATGCACGACCCACTCGACGGACTTTCCGTCCGTCGCCTGTGACAGCTCCGCCTTTGCATCGTCCACCAGCCTCGCCAGGCGCACGCGCTGCAGCGTCAGCGGCGCGCGCCCCATGCGCGAAAACGCCAGCAGATCGTCGATGAGGCGGCCCATTCGTGCGGCGGCGTCGACGATGGTGTGGACGTACCGCGACTCGGTCTCGTTCATGCGGTCGCCCAGCGATTTCTGCAGGAGCGACGCGAAGCCGGTCACGTGGCGCAGCGGCGCGCGAAGGTCGTGCGATACGGAGTAGCTGAACGCCTCCAGCTCTTTCGACAGTGCGTCCAGCTCGCCGACGCGCTGCTGCAGCTGGCCGTTGAGCGTCTCGATCCGCGCGCTCGTCGCACGCTGTTCCGATACGTCGCGCGTCGACGCGTACACCGCCTTGCCATCGCCCGCCGGAACCGCTTTCCACTGCAGCCAGCGGTACGAGCCGTCGCGTGCCTGGTAGCGGTTCTCGAACGCGATGACCGCAGCGCCGCGCGCCAGCTCGCCCGACCGCTCGATGGTCGCGGGGCGATCGTCGGGGTGCACGAACTCGATGTACGGCCTCGTCCGCAGCTCTTCGTCCGTCCAGCCGAGCGTTGTCGTCCACGCCGGATTCAACCGCTTGAAGCGCCCGTCGGTGCCTGCAATGCAGAGCATGTCGAGCGACAGACCGAAAAACTGATCGAGCTGCTCGGTCGTCGACGCGAGACGCGCAGTCAGCACGTGCGAAAGGAACGTGACGATCAGGAGGAACGCAATTCCGATGACGCTCATCAGCCGCAGGAACACGGCCGCCGGCTCCATGACCAGATCGCGGGGAAACTCCACCCACGCGGCCCATGGGGAGTCACCGATCACGGCATTCGCGCCGATCCGGCGCGTGCCCTCGCTGTCGCGGTACTCCGCGGCGCCGGTGCGCGTGGCGTCAATCGGCAGAGACGGGATCGCCTTCGACAGATCGGTCCAGACATCGCCCGACCGGTTGCCGATGCGAATCGCGGCTCCGCGCCCAACCAGCCGGCTCAGCTGATCGGACGCAGCCCCGGACGCTGACATGACGCGCCGTCCGACGATGTAGCCGAGCGGCGTGCCCTTGTCCGTTGTCCCGGACGCTGCCGTCGTCACCCGTCCGATCACATCCCAGAAGACGACGTCGTTGGCGACGCGAAGCGGCATGACGCCGGCCCCCGTCGGCCGCAGCACGATCGCAAGCGGACGCGGCGCGTTGGCCGGCGCGGGTCCAGTACGTGGCGGGGGCGCAACCGTCAGGACACGGTCGCCTTTCTCGTTCCACAGTTCGACGTCCGGCTGGCCGACGGTCCCCAGCGCGGCCAGTGCCGCGCGCGCCGGCGCCTCGTGCTGCTCGCTGGGCTCGAGCAAGAAGCTGCGTACGGCTTCGCTGCGCGCCGCCCGATCCACGTCCGCCACGCGCTGCCGAAGCTGCAGCGCCAGCAGTCCGGCGAGCTGGTCCGAGGCCGCCTGCGCGCGCGCCTGGCCCGACTCGAGCAGCGTGCTCTCCATCTGTCGATACGCGGTCCCGAGGAACGCCGTCAGCACCACGGCGATGAAGACCGCCATGGCAATCGGCAGCCGGATTCGCAAGGACTGCTTCATGCTGCCGATGTCGGAGTCATTACTTCGGCGTGATGGCGAGGCAGCTGGCCACGCTGGCCGAGCGCGACGAACGCGTCGACCAGGTCGCGACGGTGGAGGCCGCGCCGGGCCTCGGCGATGAGCTCGGAGAACGCGTGCGCCGGCGAATGCGCGGTTTTGTACGGCCGCGCGGTCGTCAGCGCGTCGTACACGTCCACGATGGCGATGATCTGCGCGAGCAGGGGGATCCCGTCGCCCCGGAGTCCGTCCGGGTAGCCGCTGCCGTCGAGGCGCTCATGGTGGTGGCGGACGATGGGCCGTACTCGGCGCAGCGCCCGCAGCTCGCCGCAGAGGCGGTCCCCGATCACGGCGTGCTGCTTCATCAGGTCGTACTCGGATCGCGACAGGCGATCCGTCTTCAGCAGCACCGCATCGGGAATACCCACCTTCCCGATGTCATGCAGGTAGCCGCCGCGCGCCAGCGCGGCGATGTCCGCGTCGGAGAGGCCAATTGCGCGTCCGACCGCCGAGGCGTACGACGCCAGCCGCTGACAGTGGCCCTCGGTGCACCGATCGCGTGCCTCGATCGTGAGCGCGAGGCTGACGATGACCGACTCGGCCGTGTCGAGCTCGTCCGTGTAGCGCTTGATGCGAATGAGCGATCGCACGCGTGCGCGAAGCTCATGCGCATTGAAGGGCTTCGAGATGAAGTCGTCCGCGCCGGCCTCGATGCCGCGGATGCGATCCTCAGAATTCTGCAGCGCGGTGACGAGGACGACCGGCACGAGGCGCGTCGCCGGCTGGTGTTTCAGCGCGCGGCACACCTGGAAGCCGTCAAGCTTCGGCATCATCACGTCCATCAGGACGAGATCCGGGGTCTCGCGCGTGACTGCTTCCAGGGCGCTCTCGCCGTCTTCGGCCGGAATGACGACGTGCCCGTCGGCCGCAAGCGCGCGGGCAACGAGATTACGGTTCGCTTCGATGTCGTCGACAACGAGCACACGACCCCGCGCCGGAGTGTCGGCAGCGCTGACGGTTTCCGACTCCATGGGACTCAAGGTGCGATCTGATTGGTAGTTTCGGAATTTGTCGGCAGGTTGTATGTCCGACACACTCCTACACCAAAAGTGAAAGGGACCGCCATGGATGAGGTCAGATGTCGGTGTCGGCCTCCGTCCTACATGCTCACGGCAGCGGGACCGTGTGGCTATACTCCGGACACCCCATGGCCCCGCGTGCAAATCCGGTTGCCACCGACGGCGCCTTCACCGTCGTCGCCGAATCTGCTCCTGGCATGGTCTGGGGCGCTCAAGCCGACGGGTGCCGCACCTTCTTCAACCGCACGTGGCTAGCCTTCACCGGACGTCCGATCGAGCACGAATCCGGCAACGGCTGGACGCGCGGCATCCACACCGACGATCGCGCGCGCGCGCTCGGCGCGTACCGAAACGGCGTCCGCACGGGCGCGCGCTTCGAGCTCGAGTACCGCCTCCGTCGGCATGACGGCGAGTTCCGCCACGTCCTCGATCGCGCCGCTCCGCGGATTGAGCGCGGGACCTTGCTCGGCTACATTGGCGCGTGCCTCGACATCGAAGATCGGAAAGCCGCTGAAATCGCTCTGCGCGCGAGCGAGACGCGTTTCCGTCTCCTGACGGAGAACGCCGTCGACGTGGTCTACCGGTATCGCGTCCACCCCACCTATGCCACGGAGTACATCAGCCCCGCTGCACTTGCCGTCTGCGGCCGGAGCCCCGAGGAGTTCATCGCCAACCCGGAGCTCGGGTTTTCCCTCGTGCACCCCGAGGACCGCGCCATCGCGCGGTCGATGCGGCACGACCCAGAGAACCTCGGCAAGCCGACGATCCTTCGCTGGCTCCACGCCGACGGCCGCGTCGTCTGGACTGAACATCGCGGTTCGGCGGTCTACGACGCGGAGGGGCGGTTTGTCGCCATTGAAGGGATCGCGCGCGACATCACCGATCGCGTACGCGCGGAACAGCAACGGCAGCTCGTCGAGGCGCAGCTGCGGCAGTCGCAGGAGCAGCTTCGGGGCGTCGCCGCCGCCATGGAGCACGCGCGCGAAACCGAGCGCGCAACGATTGCACGGGAGCTGCACGACGAGCTCGGTCAGTCGCTGACGGCCATCAAACTGGACCTCGCGCGCATGACGCGAACGCTGACGCAGCACGGCCTCACGCCGGCTCCGATCGACAACCTGCAGTCGATGATCGGCGCCGTCGACGTCGCCATCGAAACCGTGCGCCGCCTGGCGACGACGCTGCGGCCGCCTGCGCTCGACGACCTCGGTCTCGTCGGCGCCATCGAGCTCGAAGGGGCGGCGATCGCGCGGCGTACCGGAATGCGGTGCCGTGTGGACGGCAACCGCCGGCTGCCACCGCTCGACCCGAACCGCACGACCGGCCTCTTCCGCATCGTCCAGGAGGCCCTGACCAACGTCGTCCGGCATGCCAGCGCGGGATCCGTGCGCATCACCATCGACGGACGCGGCAGCCGTCTGACCATCAAGGTCAGGGACAACGGCCGCGGCATGAACGCGGACGTCGCGCCCGGCTCGAGCGCGCTGGGCCTGCTCGGAATGCGCGAACGCGCCGAGATGATTGGCGCGCGGCTCGAGATCGCCTCGCGCCGCGGCAAAGGCACCTGCGTCTCGGTCGCGCTGTCGAACGCGCGCCGCTCCAAGAAACACTCGTGATCCGCATCCTGCTCGTCGACGATCACCCGGTCGTCCGGTTCGGCATCCGCCACATCCTCGTCGACGGCCTCAAGGACGTGTCGATCGGCGAAGCGAGCGATGCCGCGCAGGCTGCCGTCAGCCTCCTCCGCAGCGAGTGGGACGTCGTCGTGCTCGACGTATCACTGCCCGGCATGAGCGGCATCGACATCCTGAAGAACATCCGCCGTGAGCGGCCGGAACTGCCGGTCCTCATGCTCAGCATGCATCCGGCGGCGCAGTTCGAGCGGCGGGCGCTGGCGGCCGGCGCGACCGGGTACATCTCGAAGGACACCGCACCGACCGAGCTGGTAAAGGCGATCGAGGAGATCCGGCGCGGCCGACGCTACGTGGGCGGCAAAGGCGAGCCGACGGGCGGAGCGGCGCAGGCACCCAACGTTCTTCACGACCTCCTGTCGGATCGGGAATATCAGGTGCTGCGGCTGATCGGCTCCGGAAAAATGGTATCGGAGATTGCGAGCAGCCTTGGACTCAGCGTAAAGACCGTGAGCACCTACCGCATGCGGCTGCTCGAGAAGATGGGGATGCACAGCAACGCCGAGCTGATGCGCTACGCCATCGAAAACCGGCTCGTCGATTCGTGAGACGAACGCTTGGCGCGAGTGGGTTTGACTCGGCAGGCCCTTTGCTGCGGCAGAGGCATGCGAATGTATGCTCGTGTCGCCGCCATCCCGCTGCTGGCTCTACCCTTGTCGATGGCCGGCAGCGCCGCGCCTGCTGACAAGCCATCCATCGCTCGTGGACGCTACATCGTCGAGGACGTCGTTCAGTGCTGGCGGTGTCACACGCCGCAGCGCGCGGACGGGACGCCCGATCGCGAGCGCTGGCTTGCCGGCGGTCCGGTTCCTTATGCGTCCGCGAAGCCCGTCGAGAACTGGGCCGTGGTCGCGCCGCGGCTGGCCGGTCTGCCGCCCGGAACCGATGCGGAGATCGTCAGGCTGCTGACGACCGGCATCGCGAGGACCGGACAACCGCCGCGCCCGCCGATGCTGCAGTTTCACATGACGCGCTCCGACGCCCAGGCCGTTCTCGCGTACCTGAAGTCGATGCCTCCCGAGTAGGCGGCGCCGGCGCGTTATAGTAACGGGCAATGCCCGCCGCGCCTCTCTCGATCGCCGACCTCGAGTCGCGACTGCTGGACCAGAACTACGTCGCCGATCGCGGGCTGGCCATTGCGGTGTTCCTCGCGCTGCGTCTGCAGCGTCCGTTGTTTCTCGAAGGCGAGGCCGGCGTCGGCAAGACAGCGCTCGCTGCCGCCGCCGCGGGTGTCCTCGACACCGAGCTGATTCGTCTGCAGTGCTACGAGGGACTCGAGGTCAGCCACGCACTCTACGAATGGGACTACGCCCGGCAGCTCCTGGAGCTGCGGATCCTTGAAGCCTCCGAACACTTCGACGCCGACCGCGCACGGCACACGCTGTACTCGGAGCGGTTTCTGATTCGCCGTCCCCTGCTCCAGGCGATCGACCCGGCCCGGACGAAGCCCGCTGTCCTGCTCATCGACGAGATCGACCGCGCCGACCAGGAGTTCGAAGGCTTTCTGCTCGAGCTCCTTGCGGAATTCCAGGTGACCGTGCCTGAGATTGGCACGGTGCGCGCCGGTGCGCGGCCGCTCGTGATCCTCACGTCCAATCGCACGCGCGAGGTCCACGACGCCTTGAAGCGCCGGTGTTTGTACGAGTGGATTGACTATCCGGGCTTCGAGAAAGAGCTGGCAATCGTCACGCGCCGCGCTCCCGACGCGTCCCGCGCGCTCGCGAGGCAGGTGACCGCCGTCGTCCAGGAGCTGCGCGCGGGTGACTTGTACAAGAAGCCGGGCGTTTCTGAGACGTCCGACTGGCTCGCAGCCCTCGTCGCGCTCGATGTACGCGTGCTCGACCCCGCGATCGTCGACCAGACGCTCGGCGTCGTCCTCAAGGCGAAGGAAGACCTCGACGCGATGCGGGAGCGCGGCACGGCGGAATTCTTCGACCGGGCGATGGCGCGTGCCGCAGTTCCTCGATAATCTGCTCGCGTTCGGCCGCCTGCTGCGCGCCGCCGGCATCGACGTCCACCTCGGCCGCCTGATCGACCTCGTCGAGGCGCTCGGACACGTGAACGTCGCGTCGCGCGAGGAGGTCTATCACACCTGCCGCGCGCTCCTCGTCCACGGCCCCGACCAGATCGCGGCATTCGATCGGGCGTTCGATGCGTTCTGGCGCGAGCGCGGTGCTTCGACTCTGGTCCGCAACCGTCGTGAACGGAGCGCCCTGGAGCTGACGGAGGCCGCCGGCCTCCGCGGCGATCCGGCGCCGGCGGATCCCCTCGACGCCGACGCCACCTCCGTCGACGTGACGATGAAGACCTGGAGCGACCGCGGCGGCATCGCCGACAAGGACTTCGCCGCATGCACACTCGACGAGCAGTCGCGCCTCGGCGCCGCGCTGGCGGCCCTGCGATGGACGCCGGGGGAGCGCCGCACGCGGCGCTGGATACCCGGCCGCGGTCCGCGCATCGACCTGCGCCGCGCCGTGGCCGCCAGCCGCCGGACCGGCGGCGATGTGTCGGTCCTTCCCCGCCGCCGCAGGCGCACGAGGCCGCGGCCGCTCGTGGTGCTGTGCGACATCAGCGGATCGATGGAGCGGTACTCGCGGATGCTGCTGCTGTTCGCGCACGCCGTGATGAAGCGCCGGCCCCGCGTCGAAGCGTTCGTCTTCTCGACCGAGCTCACGCGTGTGACGCGTCAGATGCGGCGGACGCGTCCGGATGCCGCGCTCGCCGCGATGTCGCACGCCGTGCACGACTGGTCCGGCGGAACGCGCATCGGGTCCGCCCTGCGAACGTTCAATCAGCGGTGGGCGCGGCAGGTACTAAACGGCGGACCGGTCGTG
>DASQHH010000195.1:0-4521 GCA_035632195.1 Vicinamibacterales bacterium | reverse complement strand
CGCGCCGAGCGCGAAGCCGTCGAAGAAATCGGGCACGAGCTCGGCCTGCAGGTCGCCGACGCGCGAGGCGACGCCGCCCAGGCCGACAACCGCATGCGGCCGACCGCTGAGGTCGAGCGCGGCCACGGCGAGCGTTTCGTCCATCGGCATGACGAAGTACCCGGCCCGGTTGATGCCGCGCCGGGCTCCGAGCGCCTTGGACACCGCTTCGCCGAGCGCGATGCCGACGTCTTCGACCGTGTGGTGCTGATCGACGTCGAGGTCTCCGCTCGCCTCGATGCGCAGATCGAAGCCGCCGTGCCGCGCGACGAGCTCCAGCATGTGATCGAGGAAGCGGATGCCGGTCCGCACGTCGTACCGGCCGCGGCCGTCGATCGTCAGCCCGAGGCGGATCGACGTTTCCTTCGTCGTGCGGTCGATCACCGCGCGGCGCACAGGGCCTCTTCGATCGCGGCAATCGCGCGGCGGGTGTGGTCGACGATGCCCGACCCGATCCGGATGCATCCGGTGCAGCCGGGCTCGGTGGACCGATCGCGGATGTAGACGCCCCGGGCGGCGGCGCCCTCGACGAGCGCGCGGGTCCGATCGCCGGCGCACACCAGGACGAAATTGGATCGGCTGGGCCAGTACCGCAGGCCGAGTCGATCGCACGCTGCGTACAGCAGCGCCTTCGATTCCTCGACTTGCCGCAGATAGCCGCGGAGATGGTCCAGATCGCCGAGCGCCGCCTGCACCGCGACCACGGCCGCGACGTTCACGCTGTAGACCGGCACCGCTTCCCTGATCGGGTCGAGCACGTCCGGCGCGCCGACGAGGCATCCGATGCGAAGGCCCGCGAGGCCGAACGCCTTCGAGAACGTGCGGCCGACGATCACATTGGGGAACGAGTCGAGCTCGCCGACGAAGGACGTGCCCGCGAACTCGGCATAGGCCTCGTCGACGAAGACGATCGCGCCAGCGGGAATTGCGCGCGAGATTTGCCGGATCGCGTCGAGCGGCATGCCGACGCCGGTGGGATTGTTCGGATTGGTCAGGAATACGACGCGGGTCTTCGGCGTGATCGCTGCGACCACCTCGTCGAGGGCGAAGGCGAAATCCCGCCCGGGCATCACCTGCACGAGCCGCCCGCCCGCCACTGCCGTGTCGAACCGGAAGATCTCGAACGCGGGTTCGGGCACGACCGCCTCAGGCACCACGCCCTCGCGCGGTCGGAGATACGTCACGCTCGTCGCCATGATGCCTTCGTCGAGCCCGTTGACGAGGGCGATCCGGTCCGCGGGCACGCCCAGATACCGCGCGACCGCGGTTGTCGCGGCGGCATACGGCGGATAGAAGCCGATCTGATCCGGCCGCATCGCCGCGAGCGCTTCGATGACTCGCAACGAACAGCCGCCGGTGTTCTCGTTCTGGTGCAACCGTAATCCGTCGTACAACTCCGGCGGTTTCTGATAATGGGCCATTCAGGGTTCCAGGTTCCGTGTTCCAGGTGCCACGTTCGGCTTCTGCAGCCGGATTGAGATCGACTCGGCGTGTGCCTCGAGGCCTTCAGCGCGCGCGAGCGGCAGAATCGTCTTCGCAAGACCGGCAAGCCCCTCTCGCGTGACGCGCTGCACCGACATGACGCGCACGAAGTCCGCGGCGCTCAGGCCGCCGCGGCTGCGGGCGGCCCCGCCGGTCGGCAGCACGTGATTCGATCCGGTCGCGTAGTCGCCGGCGGCCTGCGCGGTGTACGCGCCGACGAAGACCGCGCCGGCCGTCAACGGGCGCGCAGCCTGCGATAGGCGCTCGACCACCAGATGCTCGGGCGCGAGGCGGCTGGCGACGTCGAGCGCTTCTTCTTCGCTTCGCGTCAGCACAATCGCGCCGTTGGCGCGGATCGACCGGTCGACAACCGGCCGCCCGCGGCTCATCCGATCGACGATCGCGGCGACACGGCGGGCGAACGGGCGGCGCCACGTGATCAGAATGGCGCGCGCGTCGGGATCGTGCTCCGCCTGCGCGACCAGATCGGCGGCAACCCAGTCGGCGCGGCCGCCGCCGGCGACGACGACGATTTCCGTCGGCCCGGCGTAGAAGTCAATGGCGCAATCGGCGGCGACGACGGCCTTCGCGGCGGCGACCCACCGGCTGCCCGGCCCGACGATCTTGTCGACGCGCGGCACCGTCGCTGTGCCGTAGGCAAGCGCCGCAACCGCGTGCGCACCGCCGATGCGGAAGAGGCGGGTGACGCCGGCTTCGAGCGCGGCCGCCAGGACCGCCGGCTCGGGCCGCGGACAGACGGCAACCACGTCGCGGACGCCCGCCGCGCGCGCCGGAATCGCGGTCATCAGGAGCGACGACGGCAGCGGGTAGCGGCCGCCGGGCACGTAGCAGCCGACGCGCGCGAGAGGCACGACCCGCTGCTCGACCGAGACGCCCGGCGCGACGCGGACGACGAACGTCCTCGGCGTCTGCCGGCAGGCGACGCGCTCGATGTTCCGGGCCGCGCGCCCGATCGCGCGCCGCACACCGGCGTCCAGGCGGCGGGCGCCGTTGCGGATTTCCGCGGGCGACACCTCGAGCGGTTCGTCCACGCCGTCGAAACGGCGCGCGAGCGACCGCAGCGCCCGATCGCCTCCGGTGCGGACGCGATCGACGATGTCGCGCACGCGGCGGTCGGTCGCGCGGTCGGCGCGCTCGCGACGCGCAGTCAACCGCGCCAGCGCCACCCGGCTGCCCGCGTCGATGATTCTCACAGGACGATCTTGTTGAGAGGATATTCGACGATCCCCTGGGCCTTTGCCGCTTTCAGTTTCGGGATGAGGTCCCGGACGGTGCGCTCCTCGATGATCGTATTGACGGCCACCCACTGCTCGTCGCTGAGCGACGAGATCGTCGGACGCTGCAGCGCCGGCAGCAGCGCAAGGACGCTCGACAGGTCGTCCCGACGGACGTTGAGCATCAGCCCGACGCGTCCCTGGGCCTCGATGGCCGCTTTCAGCAGCAGCGCGATGTTTTCGAGCTTCGTCCGCTTCCACGCGTCCGCCCACGCGCCGTGGTTGGCGACCAGCTGTGTGTTCGACTCCATCACCGTGTCGATAATCCGCAGACGGTTCGCCCGGAGCGTCGAGCCCGTTTCGGTCGCTTCGACGATCGCGTCTGCGAGGACCGGCGGCTTGACCTCCGTCGCGCCCCACGAGAACTCGACGTTGACCGGGACGCCGTGCCTTGCGAAATAGGCACGCGTGGCCCGTACGAGCTCGGTCGCAATCGTCTTGCCCTCGAGGTCGCGCGGCGATCGGATCGCGGAATCCTCGGGCGCGGCCAGCACCCAGCGGACTTTGCCGAAGCTCTGCTTCGCGTAGATCAGGTCCGCGATCGTCGTCAGCACACCGGTCCGCCCATCGCCGGCCTCGTGCTCGGCGATCCAGTCCTGTCCGGTGAGCCCGGCGTCGAGCACGCCGTCCGAAACGTAGCGCGCCATCTCCTGCGCACGGATCAGCATGCACTCGATCTCGGGATCGTCGATCGCCGGGAAGTACGAGCGCGAGCTGACGTAGATGTTGAATCCGGCGCGGCCGAACAGCTGGATGGTCGCGTCTTGCAGCGATCCCTTGGGAATTCCGAGCTTCAGCTTCACGACTTTCCCTCTACCTGGTCGATCGTGCGATAGAAACAGGTCCGCTCGCCTGTGTGGCACACGTTGCCGTCGCCCAGCCGCTTCACCTTCAGCAGCACGGTGTCGTCGTCGCAGTCGACGAGCAGCTCCATGACCTGCAGCTTGTTGCCGGACGTCTCGCCCTTCATCCACAGCTTGCCGCGCGAACGGCTGAAGAAGGTCGCGAAGCCGCTCCGCCGCGTTTCGGCGAGCGCCACGTCATTCATGAAGCCGACCATCAGGACTTCGGACGAGTCCGCGTCCTGAATCACGGCCGGGATGAGGCCGTCGAGTTTCGAATAGTCCATACCTGCCCGCTGAAACAAAAAACCCCGCCGGTGCGGCGGGGCTCGCGTTACTCCTCAGTGCTGGTTCCTGTCCGGATTCCGTCTAAAGCACGCGCGCTCCGCCCGCAAAGCGGTGATGATGGTGCACGCGGTGGTGGACGGCGAACATGGAAGGCCCAGACTAGTCGATGGCGAACGGCGCTGTCAATTCTTGCGGCGGCGGCGCCGGCGCCGCCGCGGCGCGTCCGCCTGCCGCGCGATCATGACTTCCGTCGCCTTGACGATGGCGAGCGCGTCGTCGCCGCGGCGAAGCTTCAGCTCTTCGACGGCATCACGGGTGATGACCGCCGTCAGCGTCTGATCGCCGATGCGGAGCCGCACCTGCGCCAGGAGCCCTTCGGTGCGGACTTCGTCGACGTAGCCGTGCAGCTGGTTGCGCCCGCTGATCGAGACGATGGCGCCGGTGCGATCGTGTGCAGGCGCGTGCGTCCGCGCGGCCGGCTGCGCCGGCGCGAGCAGCCGATCGACCTCGACGTCCGGGATGCGGTGGTGGCCGCCGGTCGTGAGCCGCCTGCGCACGCGCCCGCGATAGATACA
>DASQHH010000194.1:0-1663 GCA_035632195.1 Vicinamibacterales bacterium | reverse complement strand
TGGATTCAAGGCTACGCGCCGCGCCTGATCTTCACGGGCGGACCGGGGGACCGCGACACCACCAGCGAAGCCGCCGTGGCCGAACGGTACGCGATCGAGCACGGCATTCCGGCCAGCGCGATCATGATCGAGAACGTCGGCCGCTCCACAACGGAATCGCTGCAGCACGTCGCGGCGCTGATGGATGCGGAGCCGTCGCGCACCGTCATTCTCGTCAGCGATCCGTTTCACATGCTGCGCCTGACGATCCTCGCGCGCCGCTTCGGCCTTGTTCCGTATGCGTCGCCGACGCAAACCAGCCCGATCTCGGCGAGCTGGCGCGAATCGTGGAAGTACGCGCTCGCCGAGTCGATCAAGGTCCCGATCACTTTCCTGCTACAGCGTCGCGAGTAGCGGTCGACGCCACTGCCGTGCCGCTGTTGATCGCGCGGACTAGCCACGACCAGTACGCGCCGGCTCCGACCTCGGCGACGTCGTTGTGTCCAGCGCCCTGCACGACGAGCAACTCCCCCTTGTCGGCGGCGGCAGCGAAGACCTCGCGGCCCATTCGGACCGGAACGACCCTGTCGCGATCACCATGGGCAACCCAAACCGGTGACGCGAGCGAGCGGACGCGCGCCGGCGTATCGAAGTGAATGCGCGAGATCAGCCACCATAGTCTGGTGATGCCGGGGACGCCCAGTCGGGCCGCCATCGCCTGAGCGGTACTGAGCGGCGATTGAAGCACGAGCGCACGCGGCGCCTGGCGCGCCGCCAGTTCCGCCGCGACCGCGCTGCCGAGTGAGTGTCCGTAGAGAACGACGTTCGACGGCGCGATGCCGTGGGCGCGCGCAAGAAAATCAGTGGCGGCTTTGGCATCGAGCGCCGATGTGGCATACGTCGGTCCGCCGGCGATGCCGTCGTACCCGCGATACTCGGGCAACATCACGCACGCGCCGGTTTCACGCGCGAGGCGCGCCGCCCAGGGTACGTACCAGCGGGAGATGTCGGCGTTGCCATGAAACGCCACGACGGTGGTTCCGGGCGCGGCGCAGTCGCCGACGAGATAGCCAAACAGCTCGACACCGTCGGCAGCAGGATACGAAACGCGGCGCGCGGCGACGGGCTCGTCCGGAACCCACCGCGGCGGCTGAAACAGCACGTGCTCCTGATAGTGCCACAGGCCGACGAGCAGACCCACGTAGACGAGGGCCGCGCCGGCGGCGACGAGGTAGATGAGACGCAGCACGCGTGCTCGGGGCGAATCGATCAACAAAGACTTCGTCAGGGTTCCAGCGTACAACCGAGGAGTGCAATTTAGACCGATGCGCATTCCGATCGAAACGTTTCGATTGCCGAACGGGCTGATTGTGAGCATGTCCGAGGACCACACGGCGCCGATCGTCGCCGTGAATCTCTGGTACCACGTCGGATCGGCTAACGAGCCGCCGGGGCGGACGGGCTTCGCCCATCTTTTCGAGCACATGCTGTTCCAGGGCTCGGCCGACGTGGAGGCGAACGAGCACTTCGAGCTCGTCCAACGGGCCGGTGGGACGCTCAACGGCTCCACATGGCTCGAGCGGACGAACTACTTCGAAACCCTGCCGTCGAACCAGCTCGAGCTTGCGCTGTGGCTCGAGGCGAACCGCATGGGGAAGCTGCTCCCGGCGATGACGCAGCAAAA
>DASQHH010000193.1:0-7063 GCA_035632195.1 Vicinamibacterales bacterium | reverse complement strand
CGAGCGGATCGGTGGTCATCAGCGCGTCGATGTTCGACTCGATGAGCGACCGGGTGTAGAACTGGGACGCCTGCAGCTGGCTCTCGAGCTGCTTCTGCGCCGCGATGTCGCGCGCGGACGCGAAGATGCCGCGCACCTGCCCCGCGGTGTCGCGGAACACAGCGGCGTTGAACGACACCGGCATCTCCCGTCCGTTCGCCGCCTGCAGGTTCAGCACGTAATTGGTGACCGACCCTTCTTTGAACGTCTGTCTGACGCCCTCCGCCGCGCGCGCCGGATCGGAGAAATAGGCCGGGAACTGGCTGCCGACCAGCTGCTTGCGCGAGCGGCCGACCAGGCGGCACATCGTGTCGTTGACGTCGGTGATGCTCATCGCCTCGTCGACGGTGACCAGGCCGTCGACCGACGCCTCGATCAGCCCGCGGTTGTAAGCCCGCTCTTCCGCCAGCTGACTCTGGAGCTTCGCCTGGTCCGTGATATCGCGGGCGCTGGCGAAAATGCCGCGTACCGCGCCGGACGGATCTTTGAAGATGGCCGCGTTGAACGAGACCAGGCTCTCGCTGCCGACCTTGCAGCGTAGCGTCAGCTCGTAATTGGTGACGGCGCCTTTATCGAGTGTGAGCCGGACGCCTTCAGCCGCGCGTTTGCCGTCGGTGAAGAAGTCGTAGAACGGCTTGCCGATCAACTCGTCACGCGTGTACCCCGACATCCGGCACATCGTCTCGTTGACGTCGGTGATGACGATCATCGGGTCGACGGTGATCAGACCGTCCAGCGATGCCTCGATGAGACCGCGGTTGTACGCCCGCTCGTTGGCGAGCTGGGTCTGCAGCCGCGCCTGCTCCGTGATGTCGCGCGCGCTCGCGAAAATTCCGCGGACGTCGCCCGACGGATCGCGGAACACCGACGCGTTGAACGAGACACCCAGTTTGCGGCCGTCGCGCGTCGCCAGCGTCAGCACGTAGTCAGTGACGACGCCCTTGGTGAACGTCTCGTTGACGCCGGCCGTGGCGCGCTCGCTGTCGACGAAGTAGTCGGCGAACGGCGTCCCGATCAGTTCCTCGCGCCGGTAGCCCGACATCCGGCTCATCTGCTCGTTCACGTCCGAAATGCTGCCGGCCGGATCGACGGTGATGAGACCGTCGACCGAAGCCTCGATGAGGCCGCGGTTGTACGCCTCGGACTCCCGGAGTTGCTGTTCGAGCTTTTTCTGCTCGGTGATGTCGCGCGCGGCAGCGAACACGCCCTGCAGCCGGCCGCTGGCGTCGCGGAACGTCGACGCGTTGTAGGAGACGACCGTCATGCGGCGGTCGCGCGAGAGCGCCGTCAGCTCGTAGTTGGTGACCCGTCCCTCGCGCAGCACCAGCCGTATGCCTTGTTCGGCGCGGTCCGGCTCCGTGAAGTAATTCTTGAAGGGCGACCCGATCAGGTCCTCGCGGCGGTAGCCGGTCAGCGCCTCCATCTGCTGGTTCACGTCTGAAATGACGCCCAGCGGATCGGTGGTCATCAACGCGTCGACGTTCGATTCGATCAGTGACCGCGTGTAGAACTGCGTCGCCTTGAGCTCTTCAGTCAGCCGGATTTCGTCGGAGATGTCCTTGGAAATCAGCAGGTATCCGATCGGCCGGCCCGAAGCGTCGCGGCGGGGCGTCGTGACGACGCGCGCCATGAACTTGCGGCCGTCCTTCCGGACGCGCTGCAGCGTCCCTTCCCACTTGCCGTCGCGCAGCGCGATCTCGAGGATTTCGCGGGGCTTCCCGTCGGCGACGTCTTCAGGCGTGTGCAGGATCGACGAGTAGGCCTTGCCGACGACCTCTTCGGGCTCGTAGCCGTACAGACGGCGCGCGCCCTCGTTCCAGAGCAGGATCTTGCCCTCGAGGTCCTTGCCGATGATCGAGTACTCGGTCGAGGACTCCAGGATGTTGCCGATGAAGTCGACCGCTTCCTGCGCGTTGCCGACGATGGCGTTGTCGAACAGCTTGGCGCGACGCAGCTCCTCGGTGAAACGCAGCTCGGTGGAGATGTCCTTCGAAACCAGCAGGAATCCGATCGGCGTGCCCGACGGATCACGGCGCGGCGTGACGACGACGCGCGCGGAAATGCGCCGGCCGTCCTTGCGGATGCGGCCGATGACGCCCTCCCATTTGCCGTCGCGGAGCGCGGCGTCCATCATCTCGCGCGCCTTGCCGCTCGCCACGTCTTCCGGCGTGTGCAGCATCTCGGCGTTCTTCTTGCCGATGACCTCTTCGGGCTCGTAGCCGTAAATCCGGCGCGCGCCCTCGTTCCACAGGATGATGTCGCCGGTCAGCGTCTTGCCGATGATCGAGTACTCGGTCGAGGCCTCGACGACGCTCGCGAGGAACTCCATAGCGGCGTCGGCTTCGCGCAGCAGTGAGCTGTCGAAGAGGGTCCTGGACATCTTTCACCTTTCAGTACGACGCGATAGGACAGCAACGGCCATGCCGTACGTTTTTGAACAACAGGAGAGAATCTGACCGCATCCGGACGCTGGCAATCGCGCGATCGGAGGCCCGGATTGCGGAGGAATCCGCGGGGGTGGGGGAAAATCCGGACTACTCGGATCCGATTCGTCCGAGCGACGCGCAACCGCACTCGTGTGCGATTTCGCCCAGGTTCAGAGACTTGCGCCGACGGCCGCTCTCATCACGCGGGAATCGGCGTCGAGGAGGTCGACTCCCCCAGGCAGTAGCCGTCAATCGGCGCGAAGCCCAGCCAGAGGATCCAGCGCCGCCGCGCGCCGCGCCGGAGGTAGACAAGCAGCGACGGCGGTGACGATAGCAAGCGCGCCCGCCACGGCGAACGCGGTCACGTCGGACGAAGATACGCCGTTCAGCAGGGCCGCGAGCGTGCGCCCCAGCGCGATGGCACCCGCGCCGCCGATGACGGCGCCGGCCGCCGCCAGCACGAGCCCGTCACGAACTACCAGCCAGACGACGTCGCCGGGCTGTGCGCCGAGCGCCATGCGGACGCTGAGCTCGCGCCGCCGCTGGTTCACGCCGAACGAGAGCACGCCGTAGATGCCGAGCGCGGCGAGCCCGAGCGCCATCGCGGCGAACACTCCCATCAGCAGCATCAGCGCGCGCGGACGATCGAGCGCCTCGCCCACCACCTGCTGCAGCGTCTGCGCCGACGCGATCGGCAGATTCGGATCCCGGCTCTGCACCGCCGTGCGGATGCCGGCGATGAGCTGAGCGGCGTCCGAACGTCCCTGCACGACGATGTGCAGCTCGCGGAACGAGAACTGGCGGAAGGTGAAGAAGATCGTCGGCTCGACCTCGCGGACGAGCGACTGGTTCTTCACGTCCGAGACGACGCCCACAATCTGGAACTTCGTGTTCGGCGGCATCAGCATCGTCCCCATCGGTCCGATGAAGCGGATGCCGGTGGTGATCGACCGGCCGATCGGATCCTCGTTCGCGAATTCGCGGCGCGCGAGCGCGTCGTTGATCAGCACGACGGCCGGCGCGTCGGCCGTGTCGCGCGGCTCGAAGAACCGGCCCTTGACGAGCGGCACGCCGATGGTCCGGAAATACGATTCGTCCACGACCTGCGTCTGTGACTGCGGCGCATCCGCCGCGGCGGGAACCGGCCGGTCGGCAATCAGGTAAGGCAGCCGCCAGGTCGCCGTGAGCGGCAGCGTCGTCGTCGCACCTGCGGTGGTGACGCCCGGCTGCGCGCGGATCGCGTCGAGCACGTCTGCGTAGAACGCGGCGATTTTACGGAAGTCGGTGTACGAATACGGCAGCTCCACGCTCGCAGTGACCGTGCGGGCCGGCTGGAACCCGGGATCCTGCTGCAGCAGCCGCTGGAATCCGCGTCCGAGCAGCGCCGCGCCGACGAGCAGCATGACGGCGAGCGCCACCTCCGCGACAACGAGCACGCTGCGCGCCTTCCGCCGCGCGGCGCCGGCGTCCGCGCCGCGGCCCGACAGGCGAAGCGACGAATCGACCGCACCGCGGCCGCTCACCATGAACAGCGCCGGTACGACGCCGAAGGCGACCGCCGTCAGCGCCGCGACGACGCAGGCGAAGACCAGCACGCGCGCGTCAATTCCCGCCGACGCGGGGTCGAACCGCGGTACGGTGACCGGCGACGCCGCAACCAGCCCGCGGACGGCGGCGATCGCGACCGCGACGCCCAGCGCCGTGCCGAGGCCCGCGAGGATTACGCTCTCCGTCAGGAACTGGCGGACCAGGCGGCCGCGGCTCGCGCCGATAGCCGCCCGCACGGCCACTTCGCGCTCGCGCGCCGTCGCGCGGGCGAGCAGCAGGCTCGCGACATTGGTGCACGTGATGACGAGCAGAAGCGCTGCGGCACCAAACAACGCGAAGAGAGCCGGCCGGAAGTAGCCCTGAATTTCATGCGCGAGCGGCACGGCCCGCGCCCGCCAGTCGCCGTTCGTCGCCGCGTAGCGGGCGCCCAGCTGCGTCGTCAACGCGCGCAGCTCGGCGTTGGCCTGATCGACAGTCGCGCCCGGCCGCAGGCGGAACAGCGACTCCATGAAATGCGCGCCGCGGCTGTGCTGCTCGAGCGGCCACGTCAGCCGCTGCCACACGTCGGTGCCGTTCGGAAACTGGAATCCAGGCGGCATCACGCCGGTGACGGAAAACGCCTGTCCGTTCAGCGTCACCAGCTTGCCGACGATGCCAGCGTCGGAGCCGAAGCGCTGCTGCCACAGACGATGGCTGATGACGACGAGCGGCTCGCGCGCATCGAGACGCGGCGTGGGTGGAAACGCCGAACCCAGCATGGGCGGCACGCCGATGACCGAAAAGAAGTTCGCGCTCGTCTCGATGGACGCGACGCGCATCGGGTCGCGCCCGGTTTCCGTGAGATTGAGCTGCGGGTACCACCACGCGGCCGCGTCCTCGAAGACCTGCGAGAGGCCGCGGTAGTCCATGAAGTTCACCGGCGAGAGCTGCTCGTGGCTCAGCGCCTTCGAGTCGTTCGTCTCCCAGACCATCACGAGGCGATCGGCGGACGGATACGGCAGCGGCCGCAGGACGACCCTATCGAGCAGCGTGAAGACGGCGGTCGTGGCGCCCACGCCGAGGGCCAGGGCGAGAACCGCGGCAATGGTGAATCCCGGAGTGCGGCGCAGCAGCCGCCAGCCGAATCGGATGTCTTGGAGAAGGGTGTCCATGCCGCGCTTAGACGGGCGTGGTGTTCGGAACGTTGGAAGGGACTCTACTACGCCGCCGAGTCCAGTTACGATCGAGGCTGGTGGATCGCCTCGCCCCGTCGCATACCCTCCCCGCCGTCTTCGTGCTCGGTGTCGTCGAAGCGGCCGAGGCGCTCGGCGCCTCGCGTGCAGCGCTCCTTGCCGCGAGCGGTCTCACAGCAAGTCAGCTCTCCGCTCCGGAGACGCCCATTCCGGTCAACGCGGTCTTTGCGGTGTGGGAAGCCGCAATGCACGCGCTTCGCGACCCGGCGTTTCCGATTGCGTACGCCAGACGGTTTTCGGTGGAGAGCTACCCGGTACTCGGCTTCGCCGTCATGACCGCACCCACCGGCCGCGAGGTGTTCGCCCGCGTGCTTCGCTACAGCGCCGTCGTGACGACGTCCGGCCGCCTCCACACTCGTGAAGAGGGCGGCCGCTTTGTTGTCCGATGGCAGCGCGACGGCGCACGGACGCTCGGCCACCGCGTCGCGAACGAGGCGGTGCTCGCCGAGCTGATGACCGCGCTTCGTCAGACGCTGGGGCGCGACTTCCGCGCGGAAGGCGTCCGGTTTCGGCACGCCGCGCCTTTCCGCACAAAGGAGCACACGGCTTTTTTCGGTGCGCGCCCGTCCTGGGAGGCGCGGGAGGACGCGCTCGTGCTGTCGCGCGACGTGCTCGACGCGGTACCCCGCTTCGCGAACCTCGCCATGGCGGCGTACTTCGAAAAGCAGGCGGCCTTGCGCCTGCGCGAGATCCGGCTCGTAGAGTCGTTCCCGGAGACGGTCGCCCGGATCGTCGAAGCATGCCTCGTCGACGGCGATCCTTCAGTCGAGAAGATTGCCCGTCAGCTCGGACGGAGCGAACGGAGTCTGCGGCGGGACCTCGCCGCGGAGGGTGTTGCCTATCGCACAATTGTCGACAACGTCCGTCGAGCGCGCGCCGACGCACTCCTCGCCGACGCATCGGTGTCGCTCGCTGAAGTCGCATTCGCCCTCGGGTTCTCCGAGCATGCGGCGTTCAGCCGGGCGTACAAACGGTGGACCGGAATGTCCCCGGCCGACGCACGGCGTCGGCGCGGGCGCGACGCTCTCGGATAATCTAGAACCTCCAACCCAGGTTCGCGTTCGCGAAGAGTCCGAAAGCGTGCGCCTGATGGTCGTAGAAGCTGCCGTCCGGCTGGCGGATCAGCGCGTGGTTGCCCGGCAAGGTGCTCGCGACGTTCGGCCAGAATCGGACGTTCGGCTGCAGGAACATTCCCTTGTATAGATGAATCGAATAGAAGACGCTCGGTCCGACGCTGAACGCCGTGTAGGCGACCTGGGCATTACGATCGCGGCCCGTTACTTCAAACCGATGCGCCTTCGCTTCGACGAGCACGTCCAGGTGCTCCGTGACGCGGACGCCCGCGCCGAAACCTGTCGTCCACGGGACGCGGACGCGCGCTCCGGCGTCCTGCTCGGCCGACGTGAGATCCACGCCGGGCACCTGGTTGAGATCGAGACCCTGACCGTGCGAATACTCGAAGGCAAGGCGACCGGTCTTGTATTCGACCGCGACGTTTCCGCCCCGGAACAGGACCCACTGCGTGAGGCCTGCCAGCACGCTGAACTGAGGCCGCCACGGATCGGCCGACGCCGGGTTGTCGGTCCGATCATCAGCTGAAGCAGGCGGCCGCTCCTGCGCGCGGGCGGGCCGCGGAGCGATGAAATGGACGGCAACAAACAGGATGGCTGGAAGCGCTGCGCGCAGTCGTCGCGGTGTCATGGCCCGATAATGGCGCCCTGTACATCCGACTGTCCTTGGCCGGACCGGCCACTTGTTTGACCGCCGTGAGCTGTTACTCCGCCCTCAGGGCGCCAACCGGATCCACGGCGGCCGCGC
>DASQHH010000192.1:0-3339 GCA_035632195.1 Vicinamibacterales bacterium | reverse complement strand
CGACGCGAGCAGCGCGGCGCTGAACCGCGGGCGCGCCAGCACGCCGTCGACGCGATCGTTCAGCATCAGGATGTCGAACAACGGCATCGACGGTTCGACCGACGCAACCGCCGACCGGACCGCCGGCAGCAGCATCGTCATCGGCTGCCGGCTCTTCACCATCACCATCGTGTCGGGATACGCGAACTGCAGATATGACGTGTAGAACTCCGGCCGGAACCCCGTCGGGGCGACGCTGGCTCCGGCGAGGTCGACGCCTTCGTACTTGATGTCGCCGACGATGCCGACCACGGTCGCGGCGTGAGCGGCGTTGACGAAGCCGGTCGTCGCGCCGAACCAGACTTGCTTGCCGATTGGATCCTCGTTGGGCCAGAAACTCCGCGCCGCGGTCTGGCTGATCACCGTGACGGGCATCGTGTCCGCGCGATCGCCGTCGGTCAGCGCGCGGCCGGCGATGAGCGGGATGCCGAGCGTGCGGAAGTAGTCGGCCGAGATGTAATGGCGTCCGACCACCGGCGCGTGCTGCGGATCGTTCTGGCGGCCTGCGAAGAAGACCACCGTCCTCGCGCAGCCGACGAACGGCGTGCAGCGATTGACCGCGGCGGAGTCGACGCCGGGCGCGCGCTGGATGGCCGTCAGCAGGCGCTCGACGATCATCGGGCCGTCCGCAGGTTTGTAGCGCGAGTTGGACGGCCGCAGCCAGAACGTCAGCACATGGTCGCCGACGAATCCGGCGCGCAGGCCCTGCACGCGCGCAAAGCTCTGGATCAGAACCGCCGCGGCGGAGAGCAGGAGCACAGCCAGCGCCACTTCGCTGACCACGAGCCCGGCGAGGGCGCGCCGCGATCGGCCGCCGCCGCGATCGTCTTCTTTCAGCGCCGTCGACAGCTCGAGACTGCCCGCGCCGGCCGCCGGCACGAGCGCGAACACGACCGTCGTCGCGGCTGTCATGAGCAGCGTGAAGAGCAGCACGCCCGTGTCGAGCGATGGAACGCCGAAGATGGCGATGGCGGAGTAGTTGTTCGACGCGTTCGGCACGACCGGCGGCGCCACCTGCGCGAAGAGCCTGACGCCCCAGTTCGCCAGGATCGTGCCGATGGCGGCGGCCGCCGCCGCCATCACGATTCCTTCCGCGAACAGCTGACGCAGCAGGCGGCGGCGTCCCGAGCCCATCGCGATGCGGATCGCCGTTTCGCGGCGCCGCGTCCGCGCGCGGGCGAGCAGTACGCTCGCGACGTTGACGCAGGCGATGAGCAGGACGCAGCACGCGGCGGCGAGCAGCAGGAGCGCCAGGCGGCGGTAGTCCGCGTCGACGCGCGCGTCGGCGAGCGCGACGGCGTCCGCGCTCCACGTGGCGTCGTCTCCAGGCGTCGGCGCCGCCGCTGTCAGCGTTCGCGCCGCGATGGCCTTCAGTTCCGCGTTCGCCGTCTCGATTGATGCCGACGGCCGGAGCCGCGCCACGGTCATGATGAAGTGCTGCGGCGACGTCATGTACTCCGAATACGTCAGCTTGGCGGCCATCGTCGGCGGAATCCAGACGAGGGCTTTGCCGCTCAATCCGGCGAAGGGCGCCGGCAGCACCCCGACGATCGTCAGCGGCACGTCGTTGAGACGGATCGTGGTGCCGATCACGTTCGGGTCGGCCGCGTAGCGTTGACGCCAGATGCGCTCGCTCAGCACGGCCACGGGGCGATCCGCGCCGGGAGCGTTTTCCTCGGCGAGAAACGTCCGCCCGAGGATTGGACGGATGCGCATGATGCCGAAGTACTCGGGCATCACGGCTTCACCGTCGATTTGTTCGGCGTCACCGTGCTCGCTGACCGAGATGCTCGTCGGCGTCGCCGTCGCGACGGCCTCGAACGAGGTGGCGGCGTTCTGCATCGCCACGGCGTCGGGATACGACCAGCGCAGATGCTGCAGCCCGTCTTTCTGAGTGAGCCGCGTATTGAAGATGATGACCAGTCGATCCGGGTCCACGAACGGAGGCTCCCGCAGCAGCGCGCCGTAGACGACGCTGAACATCGTCGTCGCGCCGCCGATGCCGAGCGCGAGCGTCAGCGTCGCAAGTACGCCCGCGCCGCCCATGCGGAGGAGCGATCGGGCGGCGTGGCGGAGGTCGTAGGCGAGCGTTTCCACGATCGTTACGACGGTGCGTCGCGGGCCGATGTTAACATCCCTGTTTCATGCGCCGGCTGGCGTCCGTCCGCCTGCTTCTCGTCCTGTTCTCGACCGTAGCGGCGGCGCAGACGCAGACAACGGTCCGCGCGATCCGGCCGCCCGAGCAGCCGTTCCCCACCGAGGACCAGTCGGCCGGCATCACGCGTTTTTCATTCATCGCCTATGGCGACACGCGGTGCGACTGCGGCAACGGCGCCGGGCCCGAGGTCCAGGTCGAGCACGAACGCGTCATCGATCTGGCGGTGGCGAAGACCGCTTCGCTCGCGTCGAGCCCGTATCCCGTCCGGTTCGCCATCCAGTCCGGCGATCTCGTGTACCGCGGCATGAACCCGGAGCGGTGGGATGTGTTCATCCCGATCGCGGAGAAGCTGACGAGGGCGGGACTCTGGTACTTCTTCACGGTCGGCAACCACGACACGACGACGATGCCAATCGGCGATCCGAATCGGGAGGCGGGGCTGCGCAATGCGCTGGCCGCGAACGCGAAGTTGATTCCGCCGGACGATTCGCCGCGGCGCCTGAAGGGTTATCCGACGTACGCCTTCGGCTACGGCAACACCTTCCTCATCGCGTTCGACTCGAACGTCGCGTCCGATCCGACGCAGCTCGCGTGGGTCACGCGCCAGCTCGACCAGCTCGATCGCATGCGCTTTCCCAACGTCATCGCGTTCTTCCACCATCCGCCGTTTTCCTCTGGCCCGCACGGCGGCGCGATGCGTCCCACGCCCGATCGCCGGCCGGTCCCCGATCGCGTCGAACCGCAGACGCTCGCGATCCGCAGCCTGTACCTGCCGTTGTTCCGCAAGCATCACGTTCGAATGACGATCACAGGACACGATCACTTGCTCGATCACTGGATCGAGCGTTACGAGGACGGCGGCAAGCCGTATCGCATGGATCATCTCGTCACCGGCGGCGGTGGCGCGCCGACCTACGTGTACAACGGCGATCCGGACGTGCACCCGTACGAGCAGGCGGCGTCTGCGGAGAAGGTGCATCTCGATCACCTGATGAAGCCGGGCGAGACGAACGCACAGAACCCGCATCACTTCGTGCTCGTGACCGTAGACGGCGACAAGCTCTTCCTCGAAGTCTTCGGGACCGGACCGACGCCGTACACGCCCTACCAGGGCGAATCGCGCATCGAATTGCGGTGATAAG